>DATLGP010000099.1:0-6403 GCA_035540395.1 Actinomycetota bacterium | reverse complement strand
TATCTCCACCGCATCCCCCGCCACCGCCCCCACCATGTCGGCGATGATGCTGATGGTTACGGCCGCCCGGGGTCTGCCGTCATCGTCCCCGGGCGCTGCGGCACAGCCGGCCAGAACAATTGAGGCAAATGCTGCAGCCAGAACTGTTCGAAGTGTGGCATTGGATCGTTTGTTCATTGTTCCCCTTGCGATACGTAAACCTTGTTGGTGATCTGTCCGCCCAGTGCATGACGGCGCCGGCCGACCTTGATCCAGACCGGGCCGCCGAACGGGTCCTTTTTCTCAATGACAATCTCTGTGCCGGGCTGAAGGCCGATGCTGGCCAGGTGGCGCAGGACCTCGGGGTCCCGGTCGGAAACCCGCTCTACCCGGGCGGGACCGGTCCCGGCCTGCTCCAGCGAGTCGTGAAGCACCTCGGTGTAGCTGCCCTTCTTGGGCGGGATGGGATCGCCGTGCGGGTCGTGGGTGGGGTCCCCGAGCATGCGGGCGATGGCGTCTTCCAGGTCCTCGGATATGGCGTGTTCCAGCACCTCGGCTTCGTCGTGCACCCGGTCCCACGGGATGCCGAGGGTGTGGTGCAGGTACAGCTCGAGAAGGCGATGGTGGCGGATGACCTCCAGGGCCAGCTCGGTGCCGGTGTCGGTGAGCTCCACTCCCTGGTAGCGCTGGTGGGTCAGGTACCCCCCGGCACTCAGCCGCTTGACCATGGCCGTAACCGATGCCGGGCTAACCTTCAGTCGTGCGGCGATGGCGTTGGTGGTCACGCCCTCGCCGGCCCGGGCGATCGAATAGATTGTTTTGAGGTAGTCCTGAATCGCGTCTGTGACCTGCATAAATCGCAGTTTAGATGAATCTAAATCTTGTGCAAGGCCTGGCTATCCCTCGACTTTGCGCAGGATGCGCGCCGGGTTGCCCACCGCCACCACGTTTTCCGGCAAATCCCGGGTGACCACGGCCCCGGCCCCGACCACGGAGTTGCTGCCGATGCTGATCCCCGGCAGGACAATCGCCCCGCCTCCCAGCCAGACGTTGTCGCCGATGACGATCGGGCTTGCCGCTTCGAGCTTGGCTCGCCGGGGGTCCGGCTCAACCGGATGGGTGGGGGTCAGCAGCTGCACGTTGGGCCCGATCTGAACGTCGTCCCCGATGGTGATCGGGGCACAGTCGAGCGCAACCAGCCCGAAGTTGACGAAGGTTCGAGCCCCGATGCACAGGTTGTAACCGTAATCGCAGCGCAGTGGCGGCCGGATCTCACTGCCTGGGCCCAGGGCGCCCAGCAACTGATGGAGGATTGCCGTTCGGGCGCCGGCGTCCCTTACCGGGGTGGCGTTGAACTGCTCCAGCAACGTCAGGGCGCGCAGGCTTTCTTCCACCAGTTCGGGGTCGTCCGCCAGGTACGGCTCCCCGGCCAGCATGAGCTCACGCTGGCTCGGGGCACCCGGGACGCTAGGGCCGTCGGCCACAGGTTCCGCCGGTCTGGAGCATGCCGGCATTATCGCCCACCGGCGCAAAGCTGAGGATGAGCGGCGTGCTGTAACTTAGGGGCTATGGCAGAAAGCTACGAACCTCAGACCTTCGAGCCCCGGTGGGCCCACAAATGGGAGGCGGAGTCCGTCTACGCGGTCCCCGACGACCCCGGCGACAAGCCCAAACGCTTCGTGATGGAGATGTTCCCGTACCCGTCGGGCGACCTTCACATGGGTCACGTCGAGAACTACACCATCGCCGACGCCATGGCCCGCTACTGGCGGATGCGCGGCTACTCGGTGATGCACCCGATGGGTTATGACGCCTTCGGGCTGCCCGCCGAGAATGCCGCAATAAAGAGGGGCATCCACCCCCAGGAGTGGACGCTGGCCAACATCGACAAGATGCGCTCGTCGTTCCTTCGGCTCGGCTACTCCTACGACTGGAACCGCGAGGTCATCTCGTGCCTGCCCGACTACTACAAATGGAACCAGTGGATCTTCCTGGAGATGTTCCGCCGGGGCCTGGCGTACCGCAAGACTTCCCCGGTGAACTGGTGCCCGGTGGACAAGACGGTGCTGGCCAAAGAGCAGATCTCCACCGGTGTCTGCTGGCGGTGCGGCTCGGTTCCCGAGGTCCGCGATCTGACGCAGTGGTTCCTGAGGATCACCGACTACTCGGACCGCCTGCTGGACGACATGGACCAGCTGGACTGGGCGGAGTCACTGCTGACCATGCAGCGTAACTGGATCGGCCGAAGCCAGGGGGCCGAGGTGGTTTTCAAGGTGAAGGTCGACGGCTCCGAGGCGACCGCCGACTTCCCGGTCTTCACCACGCGCCCGGACACCCTGTGGGGCGCCACCTTCTTCGTGCTGGCCGCCGAGCATCCCGCTGCCGCCGAAATGGTGGCCGGGACCTCACAGGAGGCCGAGTACAAGACCTTCGTCGACGAGATCCGCCGCCAGACCGAGATCGATCGCCTGGGATCCAAGGGCGCCGGCCGGGGCATGCGAATGCCGGCGGTAGCCATCAACCCGGTCAACGGCGAACAGATCCCGGTGTGGGCCGCCGACTACGTCCTGATGGGCTACGGGACCGGCGCCATCATGGCGGTTCCGGCGCACGACCAGCGCGACTTCAGCTTCGCCCGCAAGCACGCAATCCCCATCCGGGTTGTGGTTCAGCCCGAGGGCCAGCCGCCGCTGGACCAAGGCGAGATGACCGAGGCGGCCCCCGGCACCGGCGTGCTGGTGAACTCCGGGCCCTTCACCGGCACCCGGGTAGACCCGCAGACCCAGGAGGGGATCCTGGACGTCATCGCCTGGTTGGACGAGCAGGGCAAGGGGCGCCGCCAGATCAACTACCGCCAGCGGGACTGGCTGGTCTCCCGCCAGCGGTACTGGGGGACGCCCATCCCGATCGTCCACTGCCCCCAGTGCGGCGAGGTGCCCGTGCCCGACACCGACCTGCCGGTGCTGCTGCCGGCCCAGGCGGACTACACGCCGACCGACGACGCGGTCAGCCCGCTCGCCAACAACCCGGATTTCGTCGATGTCGACTGCCCGGAGTGCGGAGGGCCCGCCCGGCGGGAGACCGACACCCTGGACACCTTCTTCGATTCCTCCTGGTACTTCCTGCGTTACTGCGACCCGAAGAACCCGGATGCCGCATTCGAGCCGCGCAAGGTGGCCGGCTGGGGGCCGGTGGACAACTACTTCGGCGGCGTCGAGCACGCGGTCATGCACCTGATCTATGCCCGCTTCTTCACCAAGTTCTTCAAGGACATCGGGCTTCTCGACTTCGACGAGCCCTTCCTGCGCCTGTTCAACCAGGGCCACGTGAGCTGGGACGGCAAGGAGATGTCCAAGTCGACCGGCCACGTCATCGAGGCATCGGCGACGGTGAACGCCTACGGCGCCGACTCGGCTCGCACGTTCATTTTGTTTTCGAGCCCCCCGGCGGCCGATTACGACTTCCCGGCCGACGGGTACGGCGAGATCGGCCGGGTGGCGCACAGCTGGCTCTCGCGGGTGTGGCGCATCTTGCAGGAACCTTCACCGGAGCCGGTTCCCGAGGCCCTCAACCGGCAGGTCCATCGCAGCGTCAAGGCGGTCACCGAGGACATGGAGGAGTTCGGGCTGAACACCGCCATCGCCAGGATGATGGAGCTGGTCAACGCCTTCTCCAAGCACGGCGGACCGGTCCCTCGGGAGGCAGCGGAGAAGTTTCTGAGGCTGCTCGCCCCCATCGCTCCGTTTTTGACCGAGGAGCTGTGGCATCGGTACGGCAACCAGGGCTCGATTCACCAGGAGCCGTGGCCGGAATACGACGCGGAGCTGGCGGCGGTGGAGAAGGTGACGATGGTGGTGCAGGTCAACGGCAAGGTCCGGGACCGGATCGACGTCCCGGCGGAGATCGCCGAGGAAGAGATGCGCTCCCTGGCGTTGAGCAGCGAGCGGGTAAAGGAGTACCTGAACGGCAAGCAGCCGGTGAAGGTCATCTCGGTGCCCCCGAAGCTGGTGAACGTGGTGGTCCGCTAGGTTCGACCCCGCCAGCCCGGTTCCAAGCCGGGGACCGGTTAATTGCGAACGATTCTCAGTCGGGTTATCGTGCGACCACATGTACCGCAAGACCACCCTCGCCCTGGCAATCCTCCTCGCCCTGCCGGCGGCCTGCGGGGGCGGCCCAGACGAGGATGACACTTCCCGGCGATCGGTAGTTGCCGCCTTCTACCCGCTGGTGTTCGTCGCCGCCAACGTCGCCGGGGAGCACGCCGACGTGGCCAGCATCACGCCGGCGGGGGTCGAGCCCCACGACCTGGAGCTGACCGCCGCCCAGGTTCGCCGAGTCAGCGAGGCAGACCTGCTCATTTACCTGGGCGACGGCTTTCAGCCCGAGGTCGACCGGCTGGTACCGGAGGTGCGCAACACCCTCGACGTGCTGGCCGTCAGGCCGGCGGCCTCGCCCGCCCGGGACCCCCACATCTGGCTGGACCCGGTTCTCATGGCGGCCGTCACCGACGCGGTGGCGGTTGCGCTGGCACAGGTGGACCCAAGGAACGCAGCCAGCTACCGGGAGAACGCCCGGCAGCTGGTGACCCGGATCCAGGAGCTGGACGATGCCTTTCAAACCGGGCTCACCCGATGCGCCCGCCGGGAAATAGTGACCACACACGAAGCGTTCGGATACATGGCGGAGCGCTTCAATCTGGAGCAGGTGGGGATCGCCGGGATCGACCCGGACCTCGAACCTACCGGGCGCAGGCTCGAGGAGGTGGCGCAACTGGTGAGGGAGAGGAACGTGACCACCATTTTCTACGAGCGCCTTCTCCCTACTGAGCTGGCGGAGACGGTGGCCGGCGAGACCGGTGCCCGGACTGCGGTCCTGGACCCGCTGGAGAGTCCGCCTCCCACCGGCGACTACCTCACCGCCATGCGAGCCAACCTGCAGGCACTTCGTACCGCCCTGGACTGCAGGTGAGTGCCCAACCGGTAGCCGAGCTGCGGACGGTGGATGTCGTCCTGGGCCAGCGCGAGGTCCTGAAGGCGCTCAGCGTTTCGTTCTACGAGGGCCAGTTTGTGGCTCTCCTCGGATCCAACGGGTCGGGCAAGACCACGCTGGTCCGGGCTCTTCTCGGTTTGCTGCCGGTGTCGTCGGGCGATGTCCGCCTTTTCGACACCCCGCTGGGGAAGTTCCGGGAATGGCGGAGGATCGGCTACGTGCCCCAGCGGTTCGGAGCCACCTCGGGAGTCCCGGCCACGGTGGAGGAGGTGGTTCTCACCGGCAGGATCTCGGTCGCCCGGCGCATGAGGGGATTCTCCGCAGCAGATCGGCGGGCCGCCCGCACGGTCCTGGAGCAGATGGGCCTTGGCGACCTCAGCCGCCGGCGGGTCTCGCAACTATCCGGAGGCCAGCAGCAGAGGGTGCTGATCGCCCGATCCCTGGTGAACCGGCCCGATTTCCTGGTGCTCGACGAGCCGGTATCCAGCGTGGATCTGGAGAACCAGGAGCTGTTTGCCCGGTCGGTCGAGCTGCTCTCCCAATCCAACACCTCGGTCCTGCTGGTAGCCCATGCCCTGGGTGCAATGGAGCCGCTGGTCCACCGAACGGTGGTACTGGATAGGGGCAAGGTGGTGTACGACGGCGTTCCGCTGGCCGAGCACCAGGACGAGCATGCCCACCACCCTCCGGCGGCAACACACGCCGGCGGCCTGCCCGGGGATCGCTGACGTGGAGGTCTTCCAGCTGGAGTTCATGCGCCGCGCGTTGCTGGCGGCCCTGGTGGTCGGCATCACCGCCCCGTCCATCGGGGTCTTTCTGGTTCAGCGGCGGCTGTCGCTGCTCGGCGACGGCATCGGACACGTGGCGTTCATGGGCGTTGCGGCCGGGCTCCTGTTCGGCACCTCCCCGGTGATCACCGGCATCGTGGCGGCGTCGCTGGCCGGAGCGGGAATCGAGGTGCTTCGCGAAAAAGGCCGCACGGCGAGCGATGTCGCCCTGGCGCTGATCTTCTACGGCGGGATTGCCGGAGGTGCGCTTCTTGCCTTCAAGTCCGGGCAGTCCAACCAGATTCTGGGCTACCTGTTCGGCTCGGTTCTAACCGTCAACACCCAGGACCTCAGGGTGCTGATTGTGGCTGGGGGACTGGTTTTGCTGGCCGTGGCTCTATGGCGGAAGGAGTTGTTTGCCGTGTGCTACGACGAGGAGGTCGCCCGAGTCTCCGGTCTGGCCGTGCGCAAGCTCAACTTTCTGATGGCGCTGGCGGCCGCGGTGACGGTCGGCGTGACCATGAGGGTGGTCGGCATCCTGCTGGTGTCCGCTCTGCTGGTGATCCCGGTGGCTATCGTGCAGCAGTTGTCGAAGAGCTTCCGCTCCACCCTGCTGGCCAGCATGATGCTGGGAGGGGCGCTCGCAGTGGGAGGGGTCTTGCTGGCCT
>DATLGP010000098.1:0-3314 GCA_035540395.1 Actinomycetota bacterium | reverse complement strand
GAGCCGCGCAGGATCGCTGGGCTGCCGGGTCATGCTCGCCCGGCCGGCGCAGTCAGAAGCCAGTTTCGCCTTTGCCGGGCTCACCGATCTTCTCGAACCTGCGGCGGAATTCCTGGGTTCGTTGCCTCCACCCCAGCGCCGGGCCCTGCAGGTGGCTCTGCTCAGCGAGGACGGCGATAGCGGACACCCGGTCGACTACCGGACCATCTCGGTGGCGGCTCTGAGTTTGATCCGACTCCTCGCCGCAGACGGCCCGATCGTCCTGGCGATCGACGACGTTCAGTGGCTCGATGCACCCACGGCTCAGGTGCTGCAGTTCGTCACCCGGCGCCTGGGCACCGCTCCGGTGGGCATCCTGCTGTCGGTCCGGACCGGGGAGGGGGCCGAGCCCGAGAGCTTCGCCCAGCAGGTGCCCGAAGACCGGCTGGTGGTGCTTCGCCTAGGCCCGATGATCCCACCCGACGTCGAAGCCATGCTCGCCGAACGGCTGGGGTTGGAACTGACCAGGCCGACCGTCGAGCGGGTCCACGACGTGTGCGGCGGCAATCCATTCTTTGCCCTTGAGATAGGCCGGGCCATGGCCGGGCGGGTGGAACATTACATCGCCGGGGCACCGCTTCCGTTGAGCAATGACCTGCGCGAACTGGTGAGGGAACGCCTCGCCCGCCTCTCTCCTGCAGGGAGTGCGGCCCTGGCCGCAGTTGCGGCCGCCTCGCAGCCGACCCCCGAGTTGATCCGGGCGGTTCTGGGAGACCGCGCGAAGGCCGGCTTGGACGACGCTCAGGCGGCGGGCACAGTGGAGCTCGACCGGGGCCGCGTGCGTCCTGCCCACCCGCTGATCGGAGCCACCGCCTATTTGGAGCTGTCCGAGGAAGACCGCAGAAGTCTGCATGGACGGCTCGCTCGGGCGGTGGAGGAACCGGAGGAGAGAGCCCGCCATCTTGCCCTGGCTGCTCGGGGACCGGATGAGACGGTTGCGCGGGCACTGGAGGAGGCAACCCATTCCGCGGCCCGTCGCGGCGCCCCCGGAGCCGCCGCCGAGCTGGCCGAGCAGGCCTGCCGGCTCACCGACCCTGCGAATTCCACGGCTGCCTACCGGCGCGCCGCGCTGGCCGGTTATCACCATTTGCGCAGCGCCAACCTGCCCCGAGCCAAGGAGGTGCTCCGGCAGGTGGTGAGTGACGCCGGCCCCGGCGCGATAAGGGCCAACGCGATGCGTCTGCTGGGAGAGGTCGTGTATCTGCTCGGCCAGACGACAGAGGCGATTTCGCTTTTCCGTCAGGCCCTCGAGGAAGCTCAAGACGATCACCGGGTGGCCGCCCACATCGAGATGAACCTCTCCATGGCCAGCTTTCTCCAGACGGACTACCCGGCTTCCCAGGCGCACAGCCATGCCGGGCTGCGGCATGCGGAACAGTGCGGTGACGTGACCTTGACCGCCCACGCTCAAGGGGTGGTCGTATTCAACGACTGCCTGGTCGGCAAAGGCGTGAATGAGCAGCTCCTCGAAACTGCGCTGGACCTGGAGGACTACGACGCCCCGACGATGATCTGGATGGGTCCCACTTTCGTGGCGCCGATGGTTTGGATGTGGTCGGGCAGGATAGCCGAGGCCAGGGCCGGCTTCTCGAAGCTGATGAACGTGCTGGTGGAAAGGGGTCAGGAGGCCACGATCTGCCTGCTTGGCCTGTACGTGACCCGCATGACGTGCTGGGCCGGTGACCTGCAGAGCGCCCGGAGCTACGCCGCCGCGGGCCGCACCGCCTCGGAACACAGCGGATGGCCCACCGGCAAGGCGTTCGCTTCGGCCGCCGAGGCAATGGTCGGCTGCCTCGCCGGCGACGCCGACGCCGCCCGGCGCAAGGTCGAGGAGGCGACCGGCATTCTGGGGACCCAGTCGAAGTTTCGAACGCTGTCTCTGATGTCCAGCCTGGGAGCCCTGGAGCTCTCGCTCGGCGACTACGCCGAGACGGACCGCATCCTAGGGCCGTTCACCGATTTCATCACCACTTCCGGGGTTCGCGAGCCGGCTGTGGCCGCCTTCGTCGCTGATGAGGCCGAGGCTCTGATCGGGCTGGGACGCACCGAAGAAGCCGCATGCCTCGTCGACTGGCTGGCCGAGACGGGGGAACTTCTCGACCGGTCGTGGGCGCTCGCCGCGGCAGCCCGCTGCCGGGCGCTGGCGCTGGCCTGCGAGGGCCGGGTGGCCGAGGCGCTGGACCAGGCCCAACAGGCGTTGCTGAACCACGAACGTTTCGAGATGCCGGTGGAACATGCCCGCACCCTTTTGGTAAAGGGCCGGCTGCACCGGCGGAGTCGACAAAAGAGCGCAGCAAAGCAAGCCTTCGAGGAAGCGCTGGCGATCTTCGAATTGGCCGGAGCCTCTGCCTGGGCGGCAACCGCCCTGGCAGAGTTGAGCCGGGTGGGGCTGCGACCCCGCGCCACCGGGGCCCTGTCGCCCACCGAGGAGCGGGTTGCCGAGCTCGCGGCACAGGGCCTCTCCACCAAACAAATCTCGGCAGAGGCGTTCATGAGCCCCAAGTCGGTTGAGGGAGTGCTCACGCGGGTGTATCGCAAACTCGACGTGCGTTCGCGCGCCCAGCTGGCGGCGAAGCTCTCCCCCGGTCGGGTCGGCTCCGGTGTAGCCACGGAATCAGCGGTCGTTGACCCATAATCAGCATCACCGTCATGTCGAACCACACTTCGGGCCCCGCCCTTCGGACCGGCCACCTTCTGGTTGTACGCCACGGAGAGTCGGAGTGGAATGCCGCGGGCCGCTGGCAGGGCCAGGCCGACCCGAAGCTCTCCGAGCGCGGAAAGGAGCAGGCAGTTCAGGCCGCCGGCGCGCTGACCGGGCTGGGCATAGGCCGGGTGATTTCCTCCGATCTGCGGCGCGCCCGGCGCACAGCCGAGATCATCACCCGGGAATTGGGGCTCGAGAGTCCACCGGTGGACCGGGGGCTGCGGGAAATCGATGTTGGCGAATGGAGCGGTTTGACCCGGGTGGAGATTGAGCTGCGGTGGCCCAACCTGCTGGCGGCATGGTCGGCCGGGCATCTGGAGTCGACCCCTGGGGGGGAAACCCTCAGCGCACTCCGGACCCGGGTAACCGAGGCGATTCACAGGGTTTTGAGCGCCGACGGGTCCGGCTCCGGCTCCCAAACGATTCTGGTGGTGACCCACCGCCGGACGATTTCGGCTCTCGAGGAATCGGTGGGCGCCCGGCCTGTCCGCCCCGGGCACCTGGCGGGACGAAGATTCAGTTTCCGCGGTGACTCTGTTGAGCCTGAGGAACCAATCGATCTGTTGAAGAA
>DATLGP010000097.1:0-3767 GCA_035540395.1 Actinomycetota bacterium | reverse complement strand
GGTCCAGGTAGAACAGGACGTTTCGGGACTCGTCCAGCGGCGTCGGGCGATCCCGGCGGAGCTCGTCGGTCTGCCAAATGAGCTCAATGGTCTCAGCGA
Source organism: Actinomycetota bacterium (assembly GCA_035540395.1). Taxonomy (GTDB): domain Bacteria; phylum Actinomycetota; class CADDZG01; order JAHWKV01; family JAHWKV01; genus JAJCYE01. The sequence goes on along the minus strand of DATLGP010000097.1, from coordinate 3,668 downwards.
GCCTCCGCTCCACTCGCTCCCGGTCGACGTCTTCCAGCCTTGGATCGTTGCGCTGCTCCAGCAGCATGGCTATGTGCTGGCGCTTGGTGAGGATGGAGTGGCGGACCGACTCGGTGGGGTGCGCAGTAAGGACCGGCCGCAACTCAAAGCGCTCGAGCACCGACATGATCTCGCCCTCGGGCACCGAGGCGTCCCGGATACGCGCTACGACGTCACTCAGGGTCCCCCCGGTGCCCGCGAGCAGCGGCCACTCGTCCGCACGGTGCACTTGCTCGGCGATGTTGGCGAGATGGAAGTACGCCGAGAAGGCCCTCACCAGGGAGGTGGCGGTTTCCAGGTCAAGACTTGCCAGCAGCGAGTGGAGCCGGGCGGTGGCATCCGCCGACTCCTGACGCGCCTGCTTGCTGAGAGAACGAACCTCCTCGACGAGGTCCAGGAGCTTCTGTCCCGCCTGGCGGCTCAGGGTTTCGCCGAGAAGGTCACCAAGAAGTCTTATGTCGGCACGAAGCGCGGCGTGCAGCTTCGTATCCATCGCGGGGAAATTACTCAGTTGTTCCTTTCTAGCCGGAAGCGCCGGCAGGTCCGCAGCGCCGGCAGATAACCGGCAGCTGGGGACCTTTGGCTAGTTGGCCTACCCGGCCGCTGTTCGTTTGCTCATGTACGACCGGTAGATCAGCAGGGCTATCACCGCGCCGATGATCGACCCAATTATGCCCGTAGGCCGCAACGCTAGCGTTTGCTCAAACAAAAGGCTGCCGAGGAAACCACCGACGAACGAGCCGACCACCCCGAGTAGGACCGTCATGCCGAAACTCATCGGGTCCCGCCCCGGAACCAGAAGCCTTGCCAGGAATCCGGCAATAATCCCCACCAAAAATAGTGAGATCAGAAATCCAATCATGAACATTTCTCCTCTTGACCCACTCCGCCCGGAACCGCTTCTTGGTACCGCCTGAATCGTCCTACAGTTGCCCTACGAATTGCCAACCGAAACAGGCACCGCCGGCGGTTCTGGTTGACCAGGCCTGAGAGAAATCGATTTCAGGAGCTGGAGGGTAGAGCCGGCGGTGCCCAGTCCGGCGGGCGATCCACGTGGTTCGAGAACTCAACGGACCATCGCCACCAACTGAGGTCACCGGCATGGCGCCAGGAGGTGAGTATCCCGACCTCACCGCCGCAAAGCAGCACGGGCAGCCCATAGTGGCTTTCGTCCGGCCAGACCTCAGATCTGCGCAACCCATCCGCCAGCGACAACAGCGTAATGGGTGAGTATTCGCCCTCGCGATCACAGTCGCCTCGAACCACAACCGAGCCATCGGCCGCGGTAACGCTCACGGCCAGCCGCGCCGGAGCTGCGTGAATCAGAACACGAGTGAAACCTCCGGCTGTGATGCACCTGGCAAAGTCCAGGCCGTTCATTCCCCCGTCCCGGCTGCGCAGGTCCCAGGTCCAGTTCACGGCCTCGTGACGGTCCACCGCCTAGACGCGCTTGGCCGCCATCTGCGCAGCGGTCGGGCGCTTCACGTTGGTGGCCAGTCCGAGCTTGCGCAGGCCGGCGATGAACCAGGCGCTGGGGTCGAACTGCAGGCGGCCGAGCCCGTGGCGGTACGAAGTGGGAAAGGCGTGGTGGGAGTTGTGCCAGCCCTCGCCGAAGGAGAGCAGGGCCATGGCCCAGTTGTTGGTGCTGAGGTCCCTGCTCTTGAACGGACGCTTGCCGTAGAAATGGCAGATTGAGTTGATGCTCCACGTCACGTGGTGCAGGAAGAAGATCCGGGCCAGGCCGCCCCAGATGAGTGCGGTCAACCCTCCGATCCAGCTGCGGGTGACGGCCAGACCGATCAGCCCCGGAAGAACTATCGAGACCACGGCGATCAGCGGGAAGTTGCGGTTTATCCGGCTGATGGAAGGGTCGGCCATGAGGTCCGGCGCGAACTTGCCGATATTGGTCCGCTCAGGATCGAAGAGCCACCCGGTGTGGGCGTGCCACAACCCAGCGAGGACCCCCCTGACGCCCTCGGCCTCTTCCAAATGGGGCGAGTGGGGATCGCCGGGCTTGTCGGCGAACGCGTGGTGGCGGCGGTGGTCCGCCACCCAGCTGATCACTGCGCCCTGCAGCGCCATCGAACCGGCCACGGCAAGCGCAACCTTGACCGGCTTGACCGCATCAAAGCTGCGGTGGGTGAGCATCCGGTGGAATCCCACGGTGATTCCCATTCCGGTCACCACGTAGAAGACCAGGAACAAAGTCAGGTCCAGGGCTCTTACCCCCCGGTTCCAAAGCAAAGGTATGCCGACCGCCGCTCCCAGGAACGGCAGAACCGTGATCAACACGGTCAGGCCTCGTTCGATGCGCAGCGTCCGCCCCGGCGGTCTTACGGTGGTGATTCCCTTCGCCGCGGCCGGACGGGCAGCGGTTTCCACTTGGGCCATCAGTTTTCCTTTACTGGGTTCGGCATGGTTACGCATGCGTAACCTACGACTCGGTAAGTTTATTCGATCGCCGCAGTTCAGTGAGGCTCGCAGGCGTCGGCATCTCCCTTGGTGGGATAGCCGGCTCCGGACGGTCTAAGCGGGCTACTCGACCCCGGTCTTTCGGGCCACGATCCAGGTGAACGGCTGGAACTTGTCCGACGGCGTCCGGTGCATATGCCGGCCGCTTCGGATGACGTTGAATCCCGATCCCAACGCCGCAGTCAGGTCGCCGGCGGAATAGCGCTCGACCGGCAGACCCGAGCAGCTGCCCGGTCCGTCCGGTGCGAACGTTGCCATGATGACGTGAGCCCCGTCATGCAGGGCCCGGTGCATAAGAACGAGATACCTCCTGCGGTCCGCAGGATCGGTCAGGAAGTGGAAGACCGCCCGGTCGTGCCACAGCCCGTACCGGCGTCGCGGCTGCCAGGCGAGCAGATCCTCGTGAAGCCAGTTAACGGCGGCACCGGCGGGCAGACGGCTCCGTGCCGCCTCAAGAGCCGGGCCCGAGATGTCCAGCACCGATATGTCCGAATAGCCGCCGGCGACCAGCCGGTCCACCAGGCCCGATGCGCCACCCCCCACGTCGAGAACCGGGGTATCCGGCGGCAGGGCCAACTCCTCCACCAGCTCGAGCGAGACCGGGGCCCCCGGCTCGTACCAGCTGACCCCCTCCGGCGTCAGGCGATCGTAGACGGCGTCCCAGTGGTCCCGGAGTCCGGCCCCGGGCCGGTCGTCCGTCGCTTTCACAACCACAAGTCTCGCCCGATCTCGAACGCGTCACAATCCCCAAAACCGCCTGATGCTGCGCATAAACGAGCGCTTTCGAGCCCTTCCTGCGGTGCCGGGCGTCTTCCGCCCGATGCCGGCGCTGTTAGAGCAATCAGGGTTCGACTAAACCGCCCGGCACCGTGGTCCGGCCGGGGTGCTGCACAGGCCACCAACCAGACGGGTGGCGGGCCCGCTTTAGGGAGGTCCTAGCCGAGTGCTTGCATGATCAGGATGATCACTACAATGGCGCCGATAACCATAAGGATTGTCCGAAGCATGACTTTTCCCTTCGCTGGTTGACCCCCTTATCGTACGCCGAACCGGCCCCGGCCCGTGTGATCTCAGCGGGCCGCCCCTGAGACCTTGAGCGGGGACGGATCAGCCGAAACCCGGCGTCGCCCGGACCCCGACAGCGCCCCGACGTACAC
>DATLGP010000096.1:0-3522 GCA_035540395.1 Actinomycetota bacterium | reverse complement strand
ACTACCGTGCGCCGGTCGTCGAACATCGATGGGGTGGAGATGGCCTGGAGCACGCTGTCGAACTCGTCGGCCGGGCCGAACTGGTTGATGGAGGACTCGCTCAACCCGTCTAGCAGTTTGGCCACCGCCACGTCGGTCAGATGGGGATCGTCCCCAACGACTGCATACGAAGAGAGATGAGGCTTCACGGCGGGCGAACTCACAATTCAATCGTATCCGCCGGCACCGTCAGCCGCCCTTGCGGGGTCTGCGGTTCAACGGATCCCGAGCACCGGCGCCGCAACGAACATGACCACCAGCAGGATGAGGACGCTGCCTATCAGGTTGAACCAGATTCCTGCTCGCACCACTGGCCTATCGACACCTGTCCGGATCCAAAGGCGACCGCATGGGCGGGGTCGCCACCGGCAACATGAAAGCAAAGCTTGCTCCCGGCCTGGCCGGCTGGCGGGCTAGGCACAAGGTTCGGAGCAGCAGTCGATATGCTTGGCCGATCAGCACGAACCGGAGGAGCTTTTGACCGAACTGAACGAGATCTGTCCGCGCTGCGGTGCCGAGCTGCCACCTTCGCTGGCTCACGGCATCGGCGTGAGCGACACCGGCAACGGGCTGCCCAAAGACCAGCACGAGGAACGGGATTGTCCTTCCTGTGGAGTACAACTCTGGCGAGCGGTCGGCGGGGCCTGGGTTCTGGCCTCCGAAACCGATCTCGAGTAGGCGGACCGGAGCATGCTCAGGTTCGCTCTCGAGGAAGATCTTCCGTTTCTCAAATGGATGCTCTACGAGGCCTGCTATCCGGAGAAGGGACCGCGGCCGCCCTTCGAAAAAGGGATCAGCGATCCCAAGGTGTGGGTCTACCTGGACGGCTGGATGCGCAAGGGTGACGCCGGCCTGATCGTCACCAGCCCCGCGGGCGGACCCCAGGGGGCCGCCTGGTACCGCCTGTTCACCCCGGACGCGGCGGGCTACGGTTTCTACGACGCCGAGACCCCGGAGCTGGCCGTCGCCCTGGTCTACGAGGCCCGGGGCAAGGGAATCGGCACGCAGCTGACGCAGGCCCTGATGACCCTGGCCCGAAAGCAGGGCCACCGTAGGATCAGCCTGGGCGTGGACCGTTTCAACCCCGACGCAGAGCGCCTGTACCGACGACTGGGATTCAAGGAGTTCGACCGGGACGCCGATGGCGTCAAGATGGTCGCCGACCTGACCGAGCCGCCGGCCGGTTCCTCCCCGGCTCCATCCCCACCCGCCTCCGGTACGTCCTAGGCTCCTGGCTCACGCTCCAGGCTCACCCGCCTCCGGTCGCACCGGTCTCCGGTCAGTTCTAAGCCCGCCGGCGGCGGGAAAAGCTAAAAGCCGAAGTTCGGGCCGGTCGGCCGGATCTTCGAGAGCAGCTTGATCCGCCAGTCGTTCTCGCCCTCCAACTCGCTGCCGGCGTCGCCCCCGGCCATGGGCACGTACTCGGTGCCCAGCAGGGTTCTCCAGGTGTCGGTTCTGACCACCCCGTCGGCCTCCAGGCCCCGGAACACCTGGAACCGCCGGACGCTGATGTCGGTCTGGACGCCGAAGCGGCCGTCCACCGTAGGAAGGCTGCCCCTGACGTACAGCTGAACCTGCGCCGCCTTGACCGCCTCACCCTCGGCGCCGTGGGCGATGTCGGTCACGAGCGCCTGCCAGGTGGCGGCGCCCACCACTCCGTCCTCGGGCAATCCCTTCTCATGCTGGAAATGCCGCACCGCCGCCTCGGTCGCATCCCCGAATACGCCGTCCGGTTCCAGTGAGGTGCCGGAGGAGTTCAACAGGTGCTGGAGCGTTCGGACTCCCTGATCCTGGTCGCCCTGTTTCTTCACCGGCCATTCGACAGCCATATCGGCCTCCCCGCCAAGTCAGCTTGGATGATTTCGGACCGTTGGCTTTCATGTTCCTTCATCGGCCGTCCGGTTGCCAGTGCGACGGCCGTCCGTTCCGGTGCGACCGGCCGTCCGGTTGCCCGCGCGAACCGGCCCTACCATTATCCGGGGGCCCTCACCTTTCCCAGGTGATCGATTTCGATGACCACGTCGCCCAGTTGGTCGGTTCTAAGAACCTCGGCTCCAGCCTCCTCGAAGATGGCTATCGCCTTGGGGCTGGGGTGTCCGTAGGTGTTGCGACCCACCGAAACCGCTATCCACTCCGGGTCCACGGCGGCCACGAACTCGGGGATCAGCCGGCCGGAACCGTGGTGCGGAGCTTTCATGACGGTACAGTCGATCCGGTCCTCATGAACGTCGATCAGTTCCGCCTGAGCGGCATCTTCGATGTCCCCGGTGAACAGGACGCACTCGCCCGCCCAGTTCACCCGAAGCACCACCGAAGCATCATTCAGGCCGGGGCCCTCGGGTCCGCCCTGGTCGGTCACCGAGATGGCAGCCAGGTCACGCATGTCGGGGCTGGGACCGAGAAAGTCCACGGTCACGTCGCCGAGACGGACCGAGTCGCCGGCGCCGGCCACCTCCATCGGCCTTTCCGCAGTTAGGGTAGGCAGGAGAGGTGCCCGAACTCCCGGATGTACCGCCATACCTATCTCCATCCGCCGCAGCACCGCCTGCAACCCGACCACGTGGTCCGCATGCATGTGGGAAGCAACCACCATGTCCACCCGCTCGAAGCCTCGCCGCTTGAGCCTGGCAGCAATAAGGTCGGGGTCCCGCCCGCCGTCGATCAGAATACGGGCACCGGCCGGGCTTTCGACCAGCGCCGCGTCGCCCTCGCCGACGTCGAAAAAAGTAACCCTCAGGCCGGCCGGCAGTGTCGTGCCGAGGGCGGGCGCCAGGGTGGCCCCCAACAACAGGACGGCTCCGGTCACCGCCGGCCACCTTGCCCATCGTCCCCTTCGAACGAGCAGCAGCCATACGGCCGCAATCCCGAGATAAGCGGCAGCGGCTTCGGAGAGCCGGAAACCGGGCACCCCGATCTCGGCGACCTCGGAACGACCGAAGATCTTCGCGACCCACTGCAGCGTGGAGACGAGGAGACCGGCCACCTTCAAAAAGGGCCATGCCAGCGCCGGGGCGCCCATCGCCAGCACGCCCCCGGCGAACCCGAGGATCGTAATCGGTGCGACCAGAGCGAAGGCGGTGAGGTTGGCCGGAACCGCCGCCACCGAGATCCGGCCGAAATGCAGGGCGATCAAAGGGAAGACCGCGGCTTGGGCGGCAATACCTATGGCCACCGCCTCCGCCACCGGCCTCGGCAGGGTTCTCAGCCGGGCCGCCAGTGGAGGTCTCAGCCAGAGGATGCCGGCGGTCGCGGCAAACGACAGCTGAAACCCGACGTGCCACAGAACCATCGGGTCGAACGCCAGGATGCCCAGAAAGGCCAGGACGAACGCATGTGAGGTCGTGGACAGCCGGCCGAACAGGAACGCCGCCAGGCCCACTGATGCCATCACCGCGGCGCGCAGCACCGATGGCTCCCACCTGGTGATCACCGTGAAAACAACGATGGCAACCAGCCCCGCCACTATGCTCAGCCGCCTGGGAG
>DATLGP010000095.1:0-4937 GCA_035540395.1 Actinomycetota bacterium | reverse complement strand
CGCCAGCTGCTGGTAGTTGCGCTCCAGCCGAAGGTACGCGACCTTGGGAAAGGTAGCCGTAGTCCGCCAGTCGGAAAGGGGGTGGGTACCGGTGGCGGCGATCCGCCGTCCCGCCGCCCGGGCCGCCTCGGCGGCCGTCCTGCGGAGCTGCCGTAGCTCCCGGCTCAATTCATCGAGGCTCTCGCACACCGCGGTTCCGGTCTCCACCTGGGATTTTTGGAGCTCCGGCTCCACCTGATCGGTTTCGGAGCCGGAAAGGACTTTCTCGGCGTCCGGCGCAATCTGCCTCGTCTCAGGATGAATAAGGTGGAATTCCTCCTCCACGCCAAGGGTGAACACGACGACTATTGCCTTTCCTCTCGGTGGTCCGGGGTGGACCGTGGGTTCATCCGTTCGTACCGGTGCTTAGGCTGATGCTTGAGGATGAGCCGCTTGAGGAAGCGTCTTTGCCCAATCCAGACGGAAATTAACCGATCTCGCGGAGTGCTCCATGGAGGCCGCAGTGCCCATTCTGCAGATACCGGTCTGCAGCGCTGTTTGGGGACCGCTCGAGCGCCGGGCGAACCAGGGGAATGGCGCTACCCTTACAGAAGGAGCGGAGTTCCGAGACGACGACGCAGCAGCATCGTCCAGTCGCTTGGGGAGCGCCCAAGGTGGCTGGAGGTTTGATGTTCGAACTGTTGGTCGAGAAGGCGCCCGACGCCATTATTGTTGTCGGGTCCGACGGGCTGATCAGGCTGGTGAACCGTCAAACCGAGGTGCTTTTCGGCTACTCCCGGGAGGAGCTGACGGGTCGGTCCGTGGAGCAGCTCATCCCGGACCGGCTTGCCTCCCACCATCCGCAGCTGCGAACCGGGTTTTTCGACAAGCCTTCCGTCCGAGCTATGGGGGCCGGACTGGAGCTGGCCGCCCGCCGCAAAGACGGCACCGAGTTTCCCGTCGACATCTCCCTGTCGCCTTTGGAGACCGAAGACGGAATGATGGTTTTTGCCGCGGTCCGCGATATCACCCAGCGCAAGAGGGCGGAAGCGAAGTTCCAGGGACTGCTCGAAAGTGCCCCGGACGCGATTGTGGTCATGGGTAGCGACGGGCTTATCCGGCTGGTGAACCGTCAAACCGAGGTGCTTTTCGGTTACTCCCGGCAGGAGCTGTTGGGTCGGTCCGTGGAGCAGCTTATTCCGGACCGGCTTGCCTCCCACCATCCGCAGCTGCGAACCGGGTTTTTCGACAAGCCTTCCGTCCGCGCTATGGGAGCCGGACTGGAGCTGGCCGCCCGCCGCAAAGACGGCACCGAGTTTCCCGTAGACATCTCCCTATCACCGCTTGAGACCGAAGAGGGGGTGCTGGTCTCGGCGGCGGTGAGGGACGTTACCGATCGCAAGCGGCTCGAATCCGAGCTGGAGGCGGCCCGGGACCAGGCTCTGGAGGCTTCACGCCTGAAGTCGGACTTCCTGGCAAACATGAGCCACGAGATCCGGACTCCGATGAACGCGGTCATCGGGATGACTGGGCTGCTCCTCGACACCGACCTCGGCGCTGGACAGCGGGAATACGCGGAAGCCGTGCGATCGGCGGGGGAGGCTCTGCTGCAGATCATCAACGACATCCTGGACTTCTCCAAGATCGAGGCCGGCAAGATGCGACTCGAGGTGATGGACTTCGACCTGCGCACCGTGGTTGAGGAGGTGGCCGACCTGCTTGCCTCGAGGGCGCATGAGAGAAACCTCGAACTGGTAACTGTCGTATCGCGCGATGCCTCGACGATGGTTAGGGGCGATCCCGGCCGGGTCCGCCAGATACTCACCAACCTGGTAGGCAATGCCATCAAGTTCACCGACCGCGGTGAGGTGGTGGTCAGGGTTTCCCCTGTGGCCGGAAACGCTGGCCGGACTGTCCTGATGTTCGAGGTCGAGGACACCGGCATCGGCATCTCCGAGGACCGCCGGGGATTGCTCTTCCAACCGTTTGAACAGCTGGATTCCTCGGTCACCCGGCGGCACGGCGGCACCGGGCTCGGTCTGGCGATCTCCAAAGAACTGGTGGAGATGATGGGCGGCGAGATAGGCGTCGACAGCGTTCCCGGCGCCGGGAGCCGATTCTGGTTCAGCCTTCCGCTTCCGCCGGCCGAGAAGCAGCCGTCCCCTGTTTCGTCCCGTCACGACCTCGAGGGCCTGAGCGTGCTACTGGTGGATGACAACGCTTCCAGCCGGAAGGTCCTCGAGGAGCAATTGCGGGGAGCGGGCCTCATTGTGGCGGCGGCGGCCGAGGGGCCGGAGGCACTCCTGCTTCACCGGCAGGCACTGGCAGAGGGGAGGTCGTTCGACCTCGCCCTGGTGGACAGCAGCGTGGTGGACTCGGGCGCCCTGACCCTCCCCGCGCTGGCCGGAGCGGACGCAACGCACTCTGCCGAGGCAACGCGCATCATCGTGATGACTCCGCCGGCCCAACGGATGGAGGAGCAGGACCACAGCCCGGGAGTTTCGGCTCTCCTGCCGAAGCCGGTGCGCGGCACTCAACTTGCCGGGTTTTTGAGTATGGTCATGGGGAAATCGCCCGGTTCGCCCCCTGACGTGTTCACTCCCGGGCGCCCGAACCGGCCTCAGCGGCCCCACGGCGGAACCCGCCTGCTGGTGGCCGAGGACAATCCAATGAATCAGCTGGTGGCCACACGAATGCTCGAGAACCTCGGTTACCGGGTCGATGTCGTGGCCAACGGCAGGGAGGCCCTGGACGCACTGGTACGCATCGACTACGCGGCCGTGCTGATGGACTGTCAGATGCCGGAGCTTGACGGATTCGAGGCCACCCGTGAGCTTCGGCGGCGCGAGGTGCCGCCCCGGCGGACGCCGGTGATCGCGATGACCGCCGGAGCCATGCAATCCGACCGTCAGCAGTGCCTCGACGCCGACATGGACGACTACCTCAGCAAGCCGGTGAAGCCCCAGGAGCTGGAGGCCGTGCTCAGCAAGTGGATCAGCTACGCCCAGGCTTAGCGGCTGTAGGAAGAAATCGGGACCATTGGTCCCACACAGTGAGCCGTTTGGCACGTGTCCCGGATCGAAGTTCAGCGTACAAAGGTGTGACAGCGAGAATTGAGAATAAGGAGATCGACGATGCACCTGCCCGCCGAGCCGCTGAACCACGCCCGCCAGACGGTGGCCGGCCCCCGATCCATAGCCGGCGAAGATTCCTTTCCGTGCCTGCGCAAAACATGATCTCTGCACGGTAGGTTCCCGGACGGATGAAGGTTCTGGCAGTAGACGACGACACGGTCTCCAGGCTGATCATCGAGCGCGCCCTGACCAAGCTCGGGCACGACTGCCTGGTCGCCGAAGGTGGGAACAACGCCTGGAAGATGTTCCTCGAGGAGCAGCCCGACGTAGTGATCAGCGACTGGATGATGCCGGACCTTGACGGTCTGGAGCTGTGCCGGCGGATTCGGGCCACCGAAGGCCCCCGATACTGCTGCTTCATCATGGTCACCTCCCGTGATGGCCGCAGGGAAGTGCGTGAAGGGATGCTGGCCGGGGCCGACGACTACCTGACCAAGCCGTTGGTGGTGGATGAGCTGGAATTCCGGCTCATAGCGGCAGCTCGATTGAATGCTCTACACACCCACCTTGCCGATCAGCAGGCAAAGCTGGAGGTTCTCAACCACGAGTTGAAGCTCACCGCCCGGATGGACGCCCTGACCGGACTGGGCAACCGTCTCAGATTGAGGGAGGACCTGGCGAGTCTGGTTTCGAGGATCGAAAGGTACGGTGAAGGCCTGTCGGTGGGGATTCTCGATATCGATTTCTTCAAAAAGTACAACGATCTCTACGGCCACTTGCAGGGCGACCTGGTTCTGCGGGCGGTCGCCGATGAGATCGCGGGTCAGATTCGGGGCAGCGACTCCGCCTACCGGTTTGGAGGAGAGGAGTTCGTCTGCCTGTTTCCGACGATACGCTTGGACAACCCTCGGGTCGTTCTCGAGCGCATCAGGGAGCGCGTACAAAGCCTTGCAATCCCCCACCGAGGAAATCCGCCGCTCAACGTGGTGACCATAAGCGGGGGAGTGGCCATCGCGGAGAGCATCGACCCGGTAAAGCCCGAGTTGATCCTGGAGTCCGCGGACCAGGCCCTCTACCGGGCGAAGGCCAGGGGACGGAACGTCGTCGAGGTTCTTTAGTAAGCCGGCTAGGGCCGCAGTTCTTCTTCCTGCATGCGCGCTCTGGTGATGTAGGAGGCAGCTTCAGCCCGGCGGGTGACCTCGAGCTTCTTGAGAATCGACGAAACGTAGTTCTTCACCGTCTTCTCCGACAGGTGGATGCGCTCGGCGATCTGGCGGTTGGTAAAGCCCTCGGCCACCTTCAGAAGGATCCTCTCCTCGGTCGGGGACAGGTGGGCAAGCTTGGGATCTTTGTTCTCCACTACGGCGTTGCGAATTCTCTCCAGGACCTTCATCGTGACGTCGGGATCGAGCAGAGCCTTGCCTGCGGCGACACTGCGGATCGAGCTCACCAGCTCGGCGGCATGGGTTTGCTTGAGAAGGTACCCGGCCGCCCCCGCCATGATCGAGGCAAACAGAGCGTGGTCGTCCGAATAGGACGTCAGCATGATGACGCCGGTCCCCGGGTTGTCGCTCCTGAGTTCCCGGCAGGCATCGACCCCACTGCCGTCGGGCATCCGCACGTCCATGACGACGACATCCGGTTTCTCAACCCGGGCCAGCGCGACTGCTTCTGCTCCGCTGGAGGCCTCACAAACAACCTCCAGGTCGTCCTCAGCATCGATATAGCCCTTGAGGCCCATGCGTACGACGTCGTGGTCGTCGACGACCATCACCCGGATTGTGTTCATGTCACATCTTAGCGAGGTGGACGACCGCGGGTTACGAACCGTAGGGCCGCCGGTGTCCCGGTCCCCGTGGAGGGGCAAGCTGTCACTTTCAGTAG
>DATLGP010000094.1:0-1651 GCA_035540395.1 Actinomycetota bacterium | reverse complement strand
CGGGTGTCCTCGGCTCCCATGTAAACCCGGCATGGGATTCCGAAGTACGCAGCGGCCGCGGCGGTTGCCACCCCGTGCATCCCGGCTCCGGTCTCGGCGAGCACCCTGGTCTTGCCCATCCGGACCGTCAGGAGCAACTGCCCCAGGGTGTTGTTGATCTTGTGGGCGCCGGTGAACGCCATGTCCTCCCGCTTCAGCCAGATGCGGGCCCCGCCCACCTTCCTGGTCAGCCGGGAAGCCAGGTAGAGCGGAGTGGGCCGGCCGATGACCTCGCGGTTCAGCCGGTCGAGCTCGTCGTGAAACGACGGGTCGGCCCACGCCTCCGCCCGCGCGGCCTCGAGCCGGCGAAGCGCCTCCATCAAGGATTCGGGAACGAAGACGCCGCCGTAGTCCCCCCACCGGCCGCGGTGGTCTGCCGAGGTCACCCCGGAAGGGGCTGAGCGAGCAGTCATTGCCTCAGTCTACTTGCGCTCCGAGCAGCTCGGCCGCCGCCCGGGAGGGGTCCTCGGCTCGCATCAGCGTCTCCCCGACCAGGATGGCGTCGACCCCGGCCTCCTGAAGCTCCTCCACCTGCTCGTGCGAGGCGATCCCGCTCTCTGCCACCATCGCCACCTCGCTGGGGATCTCCCGGCGAAGCTTGACCGCCAGGCCGGTGTCCACCTCGAAGGTCGACAGGTTGCGCTGGTTGACCCCGACCAGGCGGGGTTCTACGTGGAAGGCTGCGTCCAGCTCGTGGGGGTCATGTATCTCGACGAGGGCGGTCATGCCGTAGTCGGCGGCGGCGCCCGCCAGCTCGGTGAACAGCCCGATGTCGGGTAGTGCGGCAACAATAAGCAGGATCGCATCGGCTCCGCCGGCGCGAGCCTGCACGACCTGGTAGGGGTCGACGATGAAATCCTTGCGCAGGACGGGCAGCCGGCACGCCGCCCGAGCGGCCTTCAGGTCCTGCATCGACCCTCCGAAGAACTGCGGTTCGGTGAGCACCGACATGGCCGAGGCGCCCCCCCGCTGGTAGGCCCCCGCAGCGTCTGCCGGCTCGAAGTCCAGACGGATCTCGCCCCTGGAGGGAGACCGGCGCTTGAATTCGGCGATCAAAGAGATCCGCTCCCCTTTCATCGCCGCCAGGAAGGGCCGGGCCTGGGAAAGGGCCCGAGCCTCCCGGTCGAGGTCGCCGAACGATTGCTTTTGTTTCTCGCCGGCCACCCGGTCGTAGGTGAACTCGAGGATCCGGTCCAGATAGGTGCGCACGCGCCACGATAGCGCGAAAGGCCCGGAGTCATCTCGCCTGCGATCGAACCTCCCCCCGGGATGTTTTCTCATAACGCCAACGGTGCAAGAAGTCCTTATGCGCACCCCGGGGAGCATGCCCCTTCCTTGCCAGCGCGGCGCGGTCCAGGCGAAGTGGTTGATCGGTGTCGTCGCGGTCGTGGCCGTAGTCGGGATTGCCGCCTATCTGACCCTCGTGCAGCTGCAACGCGGCAACACGACGACGCTGTCCACGGTGACCCTGGGCCCCCACGACCTCGGGGACCTGGAGCGGCAGGCCCTCGAGGACGCGGTCCGGCAGGCGGCGGGCGAACACCTGGAGCAGCGCGTGACGGTGTCCACGGAGGCAGCCTCGGTGGGCGCCAGCCGGCAGGCTTTGGGGCTG
>DATLGP010000093.1:0-7203 GCA_035540395.1 Actinomycetota bacterium | reverse complement strand
GCGGGGGTCGGCGCCTGCCGGGGTCACGTACCAGGCCCCCAGCTCCAGATCGTCCCCAGTTCGTAGAGTCACCTCGCGGACCGAGTCAAGCAACCGGTCGGCCGGGGGCACCGTCCCCATGGGCAGGTAGATCAGCCGGCGCTGAAACCCCCAGATGAGCGCCAGAACCAGCACGACCACGGCAAGCACGCCGGCAACGGAGCGGATCATTCGATCGGCCCGTTCGGTAGGCAACCTATGCGCCGGCCCTCACTGGTCGCCGCCCCTTTTCGCGTCCTCGCCCGGCTCCGCGTCCTCGCCGGGCTCCGCCTCCTCGCCGGTCTCCGGGTCCTCGCCGGGCTCCCCGTTCCCGTTCTCTCCCGGCCGGTCCGCCTCAGCTTTTCCCGATTCCTCGTCGTAACCCTTGATTTTTTTGAGCTCGTTGCCGGAGGCGGCGAGTATCGCCACCAATGGAACCGACAGGAACGCCCCGACCACTCCCGCAATAACTGCCCCCCCGGTCAGGGCGACCAGGATGACCACGGGATGAAGGCGCACGGCCCGGGCGAAGACCAGCGGGCTGATCAGATCGCTCTCAATCTGCTGCACCGCAACCACAATGGCCAGAATGATCAGTGCGGCAGTGGGACCGGTGGTCACCAAAGCCACCAGCACCGCAACCGCCCCGGCGATCAGGGCGCCGATCAGCGGGAAGAAGGCAGCGAAAAAGGTAAGCATCATGAGGGGGGCAACCAACGGAACCCCTACCACCGCCAGTCCGATCCCGATGCCGACCGCGTCAACCGCGCCCACTATCGCAACGCCCCGCAGGTACCCTCCCAGGGTATTCCACGACCGCCTGCTCACAGCTCGCGTGGCGTCCCGGTGCTCGGCGGGAACCTGGCGGAGCATCCAACCGGTGATCTTGTCGCCGTCCTTGACGAAAAAGAACAGCAGCACGAGAACCAGAATCAGACCTGCGATCACCTCGAATGCCACCACGGCGCCGCCCAGCAGACCGGTGGCAATCGTCCCCGCGTTTGCCCTGACGTTCTCTGCCACACGTTCCATCCAGTCGTCGGTCTGGCCTATCTCGACGAACGGGAACCGGTCCTCGATCCATCCGGTTACGGCGTCCACGCCCCCTTCAACCGTAGGTCCGAGCTCACGAAACTCCTCCGCTACACCGGGCACCACCTGAGCGATCGTCAGGCCCATGGCGAAGAAGAAGGCGAGCAGTACCGCCCAGGTAGCCAACATGCTCGGCCAGCCGTGATCCCTCAGCCAGCGCACCGGGGGAACGAACACGGTGGAGATGAGAATGGCAATGATGATCGGAAGGACCACCAGCCGCAGTTCCGCCAACACCAGGACAGTGATCGTCAGGACGACCCCGATGATCAGCAGGCGCCATGCGATTCCGGCAATGGTCTCCAGCGCCGGCGGTACCCGTTTCGGTTCTGAGTCGCGCATGTGATCCACCTTCGGCTGTGATCCCGCCAACGATTGGGGCCAGGCACACGGCTTTACCCGGTTGACTTTTCTTTGAAGCTAAAGATGCCGGCTCCGGATACATCTGCACGGGCAGCGTAGCAGTCAAACCTTGGGCGGTATCCCGGACCGGCCCGCAAACCGCGTTCCGACTCGCAGACTTCTACTCGGCCTTTTCAACTGTACGACGAGGCCCCCCAACGGTACTTTCCGGGAAAATCAGCCCGGGCGATCCCCAGCGCCGGGGTGGATTTCTATGCGACCATCTAACCAGACAACAAGGAGAAAACAGTTGGCAATATCGGTTTCGCAGGAGAGCTTGGAGGCGCCGGGCCCGCGCGGTCTGCCCTTGGTGGGGTCGGCGCTGGATCTCGTTCGCGACATCCTGGGCACCACACTCGAAGGGCAGCGGCGTTACGGAGATGTCGTCCGCTACGTGGCGGGGCCCCCCGGGCCGCTCAGGGTGGTTGCCTACGGTCTCGCCCACCCCGACGGTGCCCAGCAGGTCCTCGCCGGCAACGCCGCACGCTATTCCAAACAGGACGCGGCCTACAACGAGCTCCGGGCGCTCGTGGGAAACGGCTTGCTGACCAGCGAGGGCGAGGTCTGGCAACGCCAGAAGCGCCTGGTGCAGCCGCTTTTCACCCACAAAAGAGTGGCCGGATACGTCGAGATGATGTCTCAGGAGAGCGCCGAGCTGGTGGATCGGTGGGCCGGGCTTCGCCGCAAGGACGGAACCGTCGATCTTCACAGCGAGATGACCAGGTTCAGCTTGCGGGTTGTCTGCCGGGCGCTTTTCGGGACCGACGTCGACCGAATCGTCCCGGTGCTAAAAGACAACGTCCCCTACCTCAGCAAGAAGGCCTTCACCCGCAGCCTGGCGCCGGTTCACATCCCAGCCCACTGGCCAACGCCCGGAAACCGCCACACCGAGCGGGCCTGCAATGAGATCTACGCAGTGGTCGACGAACTCATCGAGTCCCGCCGCAACCAAACGTCCGGCGGAGAGGATCTGCTGAGCCTGCTCCTGGGAGCCCAGGATCCCGAGGGGGGTAGCGGCCTAAGTGACGCCGAGGTGCGGGACCAGGCACTGATCTTCCTGCTGGCGGGCCATGAAACCACCGCCACCTCATTGACCTTCACCATGCACCTTCTCGGCCTGCATCCCGAAATCCAGCAACGGGTGCGGGACGAGGCCCTGGAGGTACTGGGCGGCCGCCTTCCCGGCCACCAGGAAACCAGGGAGCTCGGCTACACCACCATGGCGGTCAAAGAAGCGATGCGGCTGTTCCCCGCGGTCTACGTCATTCCCCGGTTGATCGAGCAGCGCGACGAGATCGGCGGTTATACGCTCCCGCCCGGCGCGGTCGCCGTAGTGAGCCCCTACCTGACCCACCGCCACCCAAATTTCTGGGACGACCCGGAACGCTTCGATCCCGAGCGTTTCACCCCGGAGAAGGAGAAGGCGCGGCACCGCTATGCCTACTTCCCCTTCGGCGGGGGGCCCAGAGCGTGCATCGGTCAGTACTTCTCCATGCTGGAGAGCATCGTCGCCACCGCCGTTTTGGTGAGGGCGTTCGAGTTCACCTCGCCGCCCGGCGAGGTGAAGCTGTTCACCGGCATCACGCTCAGGCCCAACCAACCGATGCCTTGCCGGGTGGAGCCGCTGGACCCGGACCTCGGTTAACCGCCGGCGGGGAACCGGCTGAGAGCAGCTACCCGCTGGAACGACTCCTCGAAATTGGTCAGCCCCTCGTCGGTGAAGTTGACCCCCTCCCCGGGCGAGCAGCTTGCCTCCTCGTGCGCCTCGGCCACCAGAAGATGCACTCGATCGTCCTGGAGCAACCAGTACTTCACGTAACGCTCAACCGTCTCCCCCTGCGGGTTGACCACGGAGTACTCAGAACGCATGCCGTCCCGCCCCGCCACCTGGGCCTCCTCCGGCTCCACGGTTTCCACCTCGAACCCATCGGCACAGCCGGTGCGGTCGGAAGTGAACTGGCTGTAGTCGTCCTCGATCCGGCCTTCCAAACCTTGCGCGCCGACCGACTCCAGGGCGGGGTAGCTGGAATACTCGATCTGGCCGACGGTGCTGCCCTCACGCTGCACACACAAAAATGGCGCGTCTCCCGGACAGGCAATCACGCCGAAGCCTCCGTTCAAAGCGACAGTCTCGGTTGGCCGGTCCGCCCAGTCGATGGCGGCGCCCGGCTCCGGCGATGGCGGCGGTTCACCTGGTATGTCGGCCCCTCCGCCCGTGCAGGCGGCCAGTGCTAGAAGCATTCCCGTAACCCCAAGGGCCCAAGTCCGAAAGCCGATCCTCAGTGCATTCAAGTCCAGTCCTCCTATGCAATAACGGGTCCGGTTACATCCTTACCGCAGACCTCGATTTCAAGCCTTGTCCGGGAGGTGGCGGAAACTGAGGAGATGAACGGTCTGGCGCTGGCCATCGGACTGGTTGCCTACAACAACGCCATGAACCTGTGGAGTCGCTTCCACGGACGGCTCTACGTGCCCGCGAACCTGGTGCTCTCGGCGGCTTTGCTCGGGATCGCAATGCTGGCGTGGAACCTGGACGCCCGGGACATAGGCCTCGGTCCGGGCCAGTCAGCCGGCGCTCTGCTGGGGGCCGGGCTGGGAGTCATCGCGGCATCACCGTTTTTCATCGCCCTTCGCACCGGCCGGAGGGCACCCACTTTCGCCGACGACCGCATGGCCGGGCTTTCGCCGACCGAGCTCGTTAACCGCACACTGTTCCGGGTCCCCTTCGGCACCGCGTTGCCCGAGGAGCTGGCCTTTCGAGGCGTGCTCTTCGCGGTGCTGGCCCCCGCGGGCACCGCGTGGGCCGCCGCCGGCTCAAGCCTTGCCTTCGGGCTGTGGCACATCGCACCCACCTACAACCTGCTCGAACAGAACGGCGCGGTTCAGGGCAGGTCGAAGGCCGCCACGGCGGTAAAGCTGGCCGGCTCCGTGGTTCTGACCGCCCTGGGCGGGCTCATTCTGCTCTGGCTACGGGTCCGAACCGGGGGGATCGCCGCCCCGTTCGCCCTGCACGCCACCTTGAACTCCCTGGGCACCGTGGCAGCCCATCTGGCACACCGGTCCAGCTCCGATCAGCCCTGAGGGCAGTGCTCGTTCACGAACGCCTCGATGTTTGCTACCGCGGCTCGCACCTCGGCAGAATCCATGCCCTGGAGCGCGGCCTGAATCCTGCTGAGCTCCTCCGGGCTGGCATCGGCCATGGTGGACGGATCGTTGAGGTCGAAGCCGGCGGTTCCCTCGGCGAAGTTGCGGTAGGCGGTGGCAACCACCCTCAGGTCGTCTGAAATCTCGTTGGGAACCGCTTCCGCCGCATGATCGAGGGAGTCGGCGATCTGGGTGAAGTTGGAGGAGCCGGCCGCGGGAGCGTCGGGAGCGAACCCGGCAAAAGCGTTCTCGTAGGCCCGGCATTCGTCGTCGTCCAGCCCGGCGCTAGGGTCCCCGGGGTCCGCGGTAGCCCCGGCTCGGGGAGTGGGACTCGCGTTCGTGTCCGCGGCATCCCGGCCGCAGGCGGCCGCCATCAACAGCAACGCCGATACCAGTGCGCACCGTGCAATCAGCTTGAACCTCATCGGCTTCCTTCCGGGTCGGGGATTCCCATGATTGTTAACCAATAACGAAGAGATCGCTGGGCCCCGTGCCCCGGCCGGCGGGCTAGAATACCGCCGGCCCCAACCTGCGACCCGCGGGACCCGGCGGTTTTTCGCCGGTATCGCCCGGCATTAGGAGGCTTCGCTGCGGAAATGACCACAGACCCCGGGGTTTCCCCCACCGGCGTCAGCTCCGACCGCCCCTCGGATCAGGCGGTCGCCGACAAGACCGGACGCAGCTGGGACGGCTGGTTCAAGTTGCTGGATGACTGGGACGGGCGGGTCCGCTCGCATCCCGAGATCGCTCGCTGGCTGATCGCCGAACACGCGGTGGATGGATGGTGGGCCCAGAGCATCACCGTCGCTTACGAGAGAGCTCGCGGGCTGAGAGCTCCGGGCCAGGGCCGTGACGGTAAGTACACGGTGGGGGCCAGCCGGACCGTGGCAGTCCCGGTGGACGCGCTATTCGCAGCGATTGCCGACCGGGACACCAGGAGCCGATGGCTCCCCGGCGACCGTGTGCAGATCACCACCGCCACCGCGCCCAGGTCGGTGCGGGCGAAATGGGACGGCGGCCGGTCCCGGGTGGTGTTCGCCCTGGAGGCCAAGGGCGATGCCAGGAGCCGGATCTCGGTGGCGCACGAGCTTCTCGCCGACCCTGCAGCTGCGCGCGAGGCCAAACAGCTGTGGACGGACCGCCTGCAGGCGCTGAAGGAACTGCTGGAGACCTGAGCTCCGACCCGCTGGCGGGCAACCCGGGCACCGGTGCTTCGACAATTGGTAAGCCATATTTCCGGGCGATCTCCTTAGGCGTGTCCCTTGGTCTGCCGGCACCTCCAGGGCTATCGCACCCAGGTCAAGAGGTTAGGGTGAGTAACTCGCCACCGTAGCGGTCCTTTGCGGAAGGAGATCGAATGGAACACACCAAGGCCGAAGACATCCAGTGGAAGCCGGCTCCGGAAGACCATTTCACGGGCAAGGTTTGGTTCGGCCCCCTAAGCCACGCCACCGAGGAAGGGCTGAACGCGCTAGCCGTCCAGTTCGAGCCTGGTGCCCGCACCGACTGGCATACGCACCCCGACGGTCAGGTGCTGTATGTGGTCAACGGCGCGGGCCTGGTGCAGAACGAGGACGGGTCGACGGTTGAGATCTCCGCCGGAGACGTGGTCTACGCCTCGCCCGGCGAACGGCACTGGCACGGCGCCCGGGAGAACAGCCCGATGGTGCATTTATCGTTGACCACCGGCGGCGCCACCCGGTGGGAGCCCGAGAAGGTAACCGACGAGCAGTACGGCAACCGCCGGCCGTAACCGCCCCTAGGCCCTAGGCCTTTCGGACCGCTGCGATCCGCTGGACGGCAGCCGGCCGGGGGTCGCTCACCTCCAGGTCCTCGTACGCCACGACCTCAAGGGGCGGCCGCGCGGCGTCCAACAGCTCCCCCCTATCCAGAAGAAAAGCCGGGTTGCTGGGCGCCCCGAACCGCTCGTTGCCCCGGGCGAAGGTCTCGTAGATTAGAGCGCCGCCCGGTGCCAGCGACGCAACCAGCGCCGGGAACAGGGGCCGGTGCAGGTAGTTAACCACCACGACACCGTCGAACTTTCGTCCGGGGAAGGGAAACGGACTGCCGTCCTCGAGGTCCATCTGGTGGGCCTCGACGCCGGGATGCCCCTGAAGGTCCTCAATACCCGCAATGTCCCGATCCACCGCCACCACACGAAACCCGCGTTCTGCGAGGTATCGAACGTGCCGGCCGGCGCCGCACGCAAGGTCGAGCACCGAGCCCCCGGGGGGGATCAGTGTACAGAAGCGGGCGACCCAGGCCGATGCCGGCGCGCCGGCATGCCATCCCCGGGGCGGAGCGGCTTCGTTCATCCGGCCAATGTCTTGATCACCGCTGCATCATCGCTCAATCGAGAGCGGCGTTCAGCAGAGGTTCAAAAGGTCGCCAAGCCCCAGGAGCCGGGTGAGGCCGAGAAGGGATCCGAGTCCCGAGCACCCGGGCGCCGCCGGTACGGGGGCGTCCTGAGGAGCCGGCTGAAGCTGCTCGAGCAGCTGGTCGGGGCCGGCCGGAGGAGCTTGCGGAACCGCTTGAGGCCCGTTGGGC
>DATLGP010000092.1:0-3466 GCA_035540395.1 Actinomycetota bacterium | reverse complement strand
CCCAAAACCCCCGGCCCCGCCGGCACCGCCGGCGCGGAACCCGCCGGCCGCAACCATCTCGCGGATCCGGTCGTACTCTTCCTTGGTCTTCGGGTCGTTCAGCACGCCGTAGGCGGCGGACACCTCCTTGAACTTCTCCTCGGCCTTGGAGTCTCCCGGGTTGGCATCCGGGTGGTGCTTTTGAGCCAGCTTGCGGTAGGCCTTTTTTATCTCGGCCGCGGACGCAGACTTGTCGACGCCGAGCACGGCGTAGTAGTCCTTTTCAATCCAGTCCCTCTGGCTCATCTGCGTGGTTTCTCCTTAACTATGCGTCGACCTGGTCTGCGCCCGGCGCATCCTGGGTTACCTTCACCATTGCCGGCCTGAGCACCGCTCCCTTGAACAGGTAGCCGTTGCGAAGCACGTCGTCCACCACCAGGTGGCCGGAACCGTCCCCCTCGTCCTGAAGCACGGCTTCGTGCAGGTTGGGGTCGAAGGGCTCGCCCTTTGGCTCGACAATCTGTAGCCCGGCGGCTTCGAGCACCCGGCGGAACTTCCCGTAAACCATTTCCACGCCTTTGACCATGGACTCGAAGTCCCGGGAGCCCTCGGCCGCCGAGACCGCCATGGCGAAGTCGTCGAGCACCCCGAGCATCTGGGCGACGATGTCGGCAGAGGCCATCTCGATCACCCGGGTCTGCTCCTTCAGCGTCCGCTTGCGGTAGTTGTCGAACTCCGCCTTCAGGCGCTGCAGGTCCTCGAGGTGGGATGCCGCCTTCGCGTTGGCCTCCGCCAGGGCGGCTTCGCCGTTGGTGCCCGAGGCATCAGCCTCCGGCACGACCGGCT
This sequence comes from Actinomycetota bacterium, assembly GCA_035540395.1. GTDB lineage: Bacteria > Actinomycetota > CADDZG01 > JAHWKV01 > JAHWKV01 > JAJCYE01. Next base: position 2,641 of record DATLGP010000092.1, on the reverse strand, counting down.
CCCCGACGACGGCGCCGCCCTCCGGGGCGGCGCCGTCCTCGGCACGCAGCTTGCGCTTGTCCCGGATGGGGATCCGGGTGCGGCCTTCGTTCCCTTCCTGTTCGCGGTCGTCGAAGGCCATCTACTGGGCCCCCTCTTCAACGATCTCCGCGTCCACCACGTCGTCGTCCGAGGACGCCGCGGCGCCGTCGTCGCTTGCCGCGCCGCCGGACGACTGGGCGTTGGTGGCGTAGATCTGCTCGGCGAGCTTGTGGGACGCCCGGGTCAACGACTCCGAGGCCGACTTGATCCGGTCGACGTCTTCTCCCTTGAGGGCTTCCTTCAGCTCGGCAATCGCATCGTCCAGGGCCTGCTTGTCGTCGGCCGCCAGCTTGTCGCCGTGCTCGGAGGCCGTTTTCTCGGTCTGGTAGAGCAGGTTGTCGGCCATATTGCGGGCCTCGGCCATCTCACGGCGCTTGGCGTCCTCGGCTGCGAACTGCTCGGCTTCCCGCATCATCCGCTCGACCTCGTCCTTGGGCAACGCCGAGCCGCCGGTGATGGTCATCGCCTGCTCCTTGCCGGTGCCCAGGTCCTTGGCGGACACGTGGACGATTCCGTTGGCGTCGATGTCGAAGCTGACCTCAATCTGAGGCATGCCCCGCGGCGCCGGCGGAATACCGACCAGGTCGAATTGACCCAGCGAGCGAACGCCCGGAGAGGTCACCATCTGGCCCTCGCCCTGCACCACATTTACCGTCACCGAAGGCTGGTTGTCCTCCGCGGTGGAAAACGTCTCGCTCTTGCGGGTCGGGATAGTGGTGTTGCGCTCGATCATCTTGGTGAACACGCCGCCCCGGGTCTCGATGCCCATCGTCAGCGGGGTCACGTCCAAAAGCAGTACGTCTTTGACCTCGCCCCGCAGGACGCCGGCCTGAAGGGCCGCACCGATGGCGACGACCTCGTCCGGGTTGACTCCCTTGTTCGGCTCCTTGCCGCCGGACAGGGTCTTCACCAGGTTCTGGACCATCGGCATCCGCGTGGATCCGCCGACCAGCACGATGTGGTCGATGGAGCCGACCGGCTTGCCCCAGTCCTTGACTGCGGCATTGAACGGGTTCTTGACCCGCTCCAAAAGGTCCTCGGCCATCTGCTCGAACTGCGAGCGGGTGAGGTTGACCTCCAGGTGAATCGGGCCGGACTCGGTTGCCGTCAGGAACGGCAGGTTGATGGTCGTCTGGGTTGCCTGCGAAAGCTCGATCTTGGCCTTCTCGGCCGCTTCCTGCATGCGCTGAAGCGCCATGCGGTCCTTGGACAGGTCCACACCGTGACTGTTCTTCACTTCCTTGAGAAGGTGGTCGACGATCTTCTGGTCCCAGTCGTCTCCGCCCAGAAGGGCGTCTCCGTTGGTGGCCTTGACGTCGAACACGCCCTCGGCGATCTCCAAAATGGATACGTCGAAGGTTCCGCCGCCCAGGTCGAACACCAGGATGGTCTGCTCGGCCTCCTTGTCCAAACCGTACGCCAGCGATGCCGCGGTGGGCTCGGCGACCAGACGCAGAACCTCAAGACCGGCGATCTCACCGGCTTCCTTGGTGGCCTGGCGCTGCGAATCGCCGAAATAGGCGGGAACGGTGACGACTGCCTGGGTGACCTTGTCGCCCAGGTACGCCTCGGCGTCCCTCTTCAGCTTCATGAGGATCTGGGCCGAAATCTCCTGCGGCTTCCAGTCCTTGCCGTCTACCTTGGTGTTCCAACTGGTGCCCATGTGCCGCTTCACCGAGCGAATGGTCCGGTCCGGGTTGGTGATCGCCTGGCGCTTGGCCACCTCACCGACGAGGATCTCACCGGACTTGGTGAATGCGACTACCGAAGGCGTGGTCCGATGGCCCTCGGCATTGGGGATCACCACGGACTCCCCGCCCTCGAGGACGCTTACAACCGAGTTAGTCGTCCCGAGGTCAATTCCGACTGCCTTTGGCATACATAGTTCCTTTCTTTGCTTTACACGTTCGAGAGCATCAACGCTCGGCTCCCATTACATATTCCAGATCTTTAGCAGCATTCGATAGTAAAAGTTGAGTGTGTTTATGTCAACTTTGACGTCGGGCGCCGGGTTGCCGCCACCGCCCGGGGGTCAGCTCCCGGCCAGGTCCTCAGTCATCGCCCGGACCGCCTGATCCATCAGCCAGCCGAGGTACTCGTAAACGGCGTAGGCCGAAGCGTCGGGGTCCTCGGGCTGGAGGACCGGCGGGTCTTCGCCGACCTCCAGGCGGGTTCCGTACACCAGGCGCAAGCTGTTGATTACGTCCATCCAGCGCTCCAGCGCAGGCAGCGCCAGCTCCTGCTCGTCGATCGTGGCCAGGACCGTGGAGACGGCAACCAGCCGCCCGTTCGCCAGCTCGGATCCCATGAGGCTTCGGTATTCCTGCTCCAGCTCCGGGTTGTCGTGGTAGGCGGTGGGAAACAGCCGCTTGGTAGTAGGGTCCCTGGTCTCAACCAGGTGCTTCAACTCCGGAAGCAGGCTCCGCAGGAGCATCCGCTCCGGCAGGGGCAGGCTGAGAGTGAACCGGCCCGGGGCGATACGAGCGATCCGGGGATGGGGCTCGGAGAGACCGGGGTCTTCGTCAGACATCGTGCTGCATGGTGGCCCACAGGCCATGGG
>DATLGP010000091.1:0-6708 GCA_035540395.1 Actinomycetota bacterium | reverse complement strand
ACAGAGAGCCGAGCAGGAAGCACAGGATCAGCAGGGTACGGGGCGTTTTTTGCCTCGGGCGGCTCGAAGGCCGCAACTCCGTCGGAAATAGCCTCGATACCGGTGAGTGCGGTGGATCCTGAGGCAAACGCCCTCAGGACCAGGAACAGGGTAATCGCCTGCGTTGCCTCCACCTGGGTGGGCGGAAGGGACTCCAGGGTTCCGTTGGCCGCCTGGTACAGCCCGACTGCGATGACGGTACCCATGGCGGTCAAAAAGCCGTAGGTCGGTACCGCAAAGATGGTTCCCGACTCTCTCATCCCCCGCAGATTCAGGATCGAGACCAGCAGAACCGCCGCCAGCGCCAGCGCCACCCGATGGTCGCGAACCGCCACCAGTGCCGCACCCGCCGCCGCCACCCCGGCCGCGATGCTGACCGAAACCGTGAGGACGTAGTCGATGAGCAGCGCTGAGGCGGCGATCAGACCGGGGACCACACCCAGGTTCTCGTGGGATACCCGGTAGGCGCCCCCGCCCTGGGGATAGGCCTCCACGGTCTGCCGGTAGGAAAAGATCACGACTGCCAGGACCACCACCACACAAACCGCAATCGGAGCGGAGAAGGTCAGCGCCAGGGCACCTCCGGCGGCAAGGACCAGCAGGATCTCGTCGGTGGCGTAGGCCGAGGAAGAGAGGGCGTCGGAAGAAAAGACAGGAAGTGCCAGGCGCTTGGGCAGACGGTGCGAGAGCTCGTCGTGGGAGGAAAGGGGCGGCCCGACGAACAGGCGCTTGAACAATCGATTCATTTACGGGAATCTTATGCTTGCGCTTCAAAAGTCGTCTCTCGACTCCTCCCCGAAGGACAGTCCATGCATGCAGTGATAGTTGGATGCGGCCGGGTGGGCGCCGAACTGGCCCGGGTCCTGGAAGGTCGCGGATACACGGTTTCGATCATCGACAAGGACCCGAACGCATTCGAGCAGAGGGTGCTTCCCGGCTTCTCCGGCAAGAAGCTGGTCGGCATGGGATTCGATCAGGAGATCCTCGAAGAAGCCGGCATCCAGCAGGCCCAGATCTTCGCCTCGGTGACCCGGGGAGACAACAGCAACATCGTCTCCGCCCGGATCGCCAAGGAGCACTACAACGTCCCCAAGGTGGCAGCCCTGATCTACGACCCCCGCCGCGCCCAGATGTACGAGCGCCTGGGGATCGCCACGGTGGCGACTGTGGCGTGGGCCACCGACCAGATACTGGCCCGGGTGCTCCCGTCGGCGAAGTCGGTTGAGTGGACGATCGGCTCGGGTGAGGTAGTGGTCATCGGGTTCCCGGCGCCGCCGGCTTTCATAGGGCGCCCGGTGGAGGACCTGCGTGATCCGGCCAAGGCGCGGGTGGTCGCCCTCACCCGTTTTGGGGACACCCAGATTCCGGACCTCAAGACGATCATCCAGGAAGGCGACATGATCCACCTGGCGGTTGCCCGGTCGGCTCTTCCCGAGATGGAGGAGCGTTTGGGCTTTGACATCCACAACCCGGAGGATGAGGACCAATGAAGATCGGGATAGCCGGCGCCGGTAATGTGGGGCGGTTCATGGCCAAGGATTTGCTGCGCCTGGGCCACACCGTGATCCTCATCGACAAAGACGGAGACCTGATCCAGCGCCACCAGCACCGGATCTCCGCCACCTGGGTCCAGGCCGACGCGACCGAGCCGCTGACTCTGCAGGGCGCAGGCCTTGCAACCTGCGATGTCATGGTCGCCGCGACCGGCGACGACAAGGTCAACCTGGTCTCTTCCTTGCTGGCGAAGCAGGAGTTCGGTATCCGCCGGGTGGTTGCCCGGGTCAATCATCCCAACAACGAGTGGCTGTTCAACGAGTCGTGGGGCGTAGACGAATCGGTGAGCCCGCCGCACCTGTTGACCTCTTTGGTGGAGGAAGCGGTTGTGGTGGGTGACCTGGTAACCCTGCTGCGCCTGGAGGGGGGCAAGGTCTCGCTGGTGGAAGTCACGCTGGCCGAGAGCTCGCCGGCGGTGGGAAGGGTGCTGGGTGAGCTGACTCTGCCGCGTGATGCTGTGATCACCGCCGTCATCCGGGCGGGTCATGTGGTGATTCCCCGCTATGAAACTCCCCTGATGGTGGGCGACGAGATCCTGGGCATCACCACCCTGGAGAGTCAGGACGAGTTCAAGAACATGCTCTCCGTAACGGACCCCTCGCCTGAACCGGAAACTGTCGAGACCTAGCCCGGCCGCGTTTGCCGGCTGTGCCTGGCGCCCTCATCGGTGGTTGCAATGTTTCTGAACGGGGATAGGTAGGGGATGCTGCTGCCGCCTAAGTTGTCCCTGCCGCTACAAGTGGCAAGGTCCCTGCTGGCGCGGCCCCGCATGCTTTCCTACGGGGCCCATCCCAGCCAGACTGCCGACCTGCATCTGCCCTCCGGACCCGGTCCGTTTCCGGTGGCCGTGGTTATCCACGGCGGCTACTGGCAGGCTCAGTGGAGCAAGCTGGTCACCCGCCCGGTGAGCCTGGACCTGGCCGGGCGCGGCTGGGCGGCATGGAACATCGAGTACCGCCGCCTGGGCCCGGACGGCGGCGGTTGGCCCGCTACCTTCGACGATGTAGCGCGAGCCATCGACCACCTCGCGGAGCTGAACCATCCGAACCTTGATCTGGGCACGGTAGTGGCCGTTGGGCACTCGGCAGGCGGCCAGCTCGCCCTGTGGGCGGGCGCCCGGAAGCGATTCGCCGCCGGCGAACCGGGGGCCGGCCCGCTGGTTGAGGTTCGTCGAGTAATTGCGCTGGCGGCGGTCACGCATCTGCGCCACGCCGGGCGGACCGCGTCGGTGCTGCTGGGCGGGACCCCCCAGGAGATGCCCGACCGGTGGGCTTTGGCCGACCCGATGGCGCAGGTTCCGTTGGATGTCCCGGTTCTACTGGTACACCCACAGGACGACTCGACCGTCTCGGAGCAGCAGTCGTCGGCCTATGCCGAAGCGGCCCGGGCCGCCGGCGGCGAGGTCGCACTCGTACGGCCCGAGAGCGGCGGCCACCGGGCGCCGATAGACCCGTCGACCCAGGCTTGGAAATCTGCGGCTTCCTGGTTGAGAGAAACCTGGCCCGAGGCCTCCTCCGGCGCCGGCCCGGCGGCGGCGCCTCCCTCGGCCGAGTAACCCGCGCTGGTTCGGTAAGGTCACAAGACCCGGTTCCAGGGGAGCCGCCTAGGAGTGCGAGGCCGGCAGCAGCTCGTAGGCCGGGTTGATGATGCGCAGGTAACCGTCGTCGAACTTGCCGATGGTGCCTTCGAGCTTTAGATGGGATCCCAGGTCGATCCCGGGGATTGACTTGCGGCCCAGCCACACGCCGATGATGCGGTCGGTCCCGTCGAACAGAGTCACCTCCAGGGTGTTCGAGAACCTGGTGGGCCTGAGCTTGATGCTCTCAACCACCCCGGCAACCTTGTTTCGGGTCCGCTCGATGCAGTCGGTGACCTCTTCTACGCCCTCAACCTCCTTGCACCATTCGCGGGTTTGCCCCGCGTGGATCTGCTCGGAGGTCTCATTCAGCCCTTTTAGAAATCCCATAACATCTCTACTTTACGCCTCCCACCGAAGGTGAACGTTGCTCCACCCGGTCCGGTGGGTGCCGTGGGCGCGGCCTTTGTTCCGGCTTGGAAAGAAAGTAGGGCAGAATGCTTTAAAGGCTGCAACCCTCGGGAGGGCGGAAGAAGACCGCTCCGGCAACCATTCGGTAAGAGGGTTTGACAGAACAGCAAATCCGCATCACTCTGCCCCACCAACCAATATGTCTCAGAACCTGATGGTCGTGGAATCGCCGGCCAAAGCGAAAACTATTGCCAAGTACCTCGGCAAGGACTTCAAGGTCCTTGCGTCGGTAGGTCATGTCCGGGATCTGCCGATCAAGACGCTCGGCGTAGACGTGGAACACGATTTCCAGCTCGAATACGTCGTGAACGAGGACAAGAAGAAAGTCATAGCGGCCATCGCAACTGCCGCTAAGAAAGCCGATGCCGTCTACCTCGCCACCGACTACGACCGCGAGGGTGAGGCCATCGCCTGGCACATCACCGAGAGCTGCAAGATCCCTCTGGACAAGCAGCGGAGGGTGACCTTCACCGAGATCACCAAGAAGGCGGTGACCGAGGCGATCAAAAGCCCCCGCTCCATCGACCAGCGCCTGGTGGACGCCCAGCAGGCCCGCCGGAGCATCGACCGCCTGGTGGGGTATCCGGTTTCCCAGCTGGTCTGGCACAAGATCCGCTACGGGCTTTCGGCGGGACGGGTCCAAAGCCCGGCACTGCGCCTGGTGGTTGAGCGGGAGCGCGAGATTCGAGCATTCACCTCGGTCGAGTACTGGACGCTACAGGCGCTGCTCGACACGCTCAGCAAGGAGGGGTTCACCGCCACCCTGGTTCAGATCGGGGACAAAAAGATCCCCACCAAGATCGCGCGGGACTCGTCGGAGGACCTGGCCAACCGAATCGGGGAGCAGGCCCGCGCCGAGGCGATCGCCGCCGCGCTCGACGGTGCGGCCTGGAAGGTGGCGGATGTACGCACCAAAGAAACCCGTAAGGTTCCCTTCCCGCCGTTCATCACCTCGAGTTTTCAGATGGATGCCTCCCGCAAGCTGGGATTCGGCAGCCGCCGGGCGATGGGGCTGGCGCAGCGCCTCTACGAGCGCGGCTACATCACCTACATGCGAACCGACTCCACCTCGATGAGCTCCGAGGCCATCGCAGCTGCAGCCGGCCTGGTGAAGGCCAACTTTGGCGACCAGTACTGGGCGGGGCGCTACCGCAACCACGACCGCAAGGCCAAGGGCGCCCAGGAGGCGCACGAGTGCATCCGTCCGTCCGAGATGGCCCGCAGCGCCAAGGACCTGGAGGCGGAGATACGCGCCGGTGAAACCCGTGATGCAGATGCTCTGCTCAAGGTCTACGACCTGATCTGGAAGCGGTCGGTGGCCTCCCTGATGGCGCCGGCCGTCTACGACCAGGTCTCGGCGGACGTGGTCGCGACACCGGTCAACGGCGCCGAGCCCCACCTGTTCCGAGCCACCGGCTCCACCATGAAGTTCGACGGCTTCACCCGCCTGTACCGGGAAGCCCGTGACGAGGAGGAGGAGCCCGAGTCCAAGCTCCCGGCGTTGCAGACAGACCAGGAGTTGCGCCTGAGAGAGCTTCGGCCCGAGCAGCACTTCACCCAGCCGCCCGCCCGATACACCGAGGCTTCCCTGATCAAGGAGCTGGAGGCCCGCGGGATCGGCCGGCCGTCTACCTACGCCTCGATCATGACTACGATCCTCGATGAGAAAAGGGACTTCGTGCGGGTGGAGAACAAGCGTTTTCACGCCACGGACACCGGTGAGGTGACCAGCGACTTTCTGCTGCGCTACTTCGGCGACCACTTCATGGACTTCGAGTTCACCTCCGACATGGAGCAGCGCCTCGACGAGATGGCCGAGGGCAAAGTGGCATATCGCCCGGTGGTCGAGTCTTTCTACCTTCCGATGCAGGACCGGCTCAACAAGGCCGGTGAGGTTCCCAAAGAAGATGTGACTTCCGAGGCCACCGACGAGATCTGCCCGGAGTGCGGCAAGAACCTGGTGATCAAGCTGGGCCGGCGAGGCAAGTTCTACGGGTGCTCAGGATTCCCGGAATGCGCTTACACCCGGCCTCTGCCCGGCCAGCCCGACCAGACACCGGAGCTGCTGGAGGAGAAGTGCCCGGACTGCGGCGCGCCGCTGCAAAAGCGCCGAGGCCGCTTCGGTCCGTTCATCGGCTGCTCGACCTACCCCGGGTGCAAATACATTCACAAGGACAAGCCGCGAAACACGGGGGTGCCGTGCCCCAAGTGCCTCGAAACGCCGTGCAAGCGCTGCACCGACAGCACGCCGGGCGATCTGCTGGAGAGAAAGGGTAAAAAGGGTGTGTTCTTCGGGTGCAGCCACTATCCTGCCTGCCGGCACACCCAGAACGAGGATCCCGCTCTGCAGCCCAGTGGAGGCCCTTCATCAAAAACGGTGACAGCGACGAAGTAGAGCTCGACGAGCCCGGTCAGGGCTCGGTTTACCGTCAGCTGCTCAAGCAGCGATCCTTCAAGCGGTTCTTCGTAGGTCAGGTCTGCTCTTCACTCGGGGATTGGGTGGCTCTGATTGCCATCGTGGCGCTGGTCAAGCGGATCTACGACGACGAGTTCGCAATTGCCGCGGTCCTGCTCGCCCGCCTGGGACCGGCGCTGCTGTTCAGCCCCATAGCCGGTGTACTGGCGGACCGGTGGGACCGCAAGAAGTTGATGGTTTTCTGCGACCTGGCCCGCGGCGCTTTGATCCTGGTCCTTCCGTTTGTCGAGACCATCGGCGGGGCGGTCCCGATCCTGAACTCGGTGGTCCTGCTGTTTGCGATCTCGGCAATGCTTGAGATGTTGACACTGGCCTGGCAACCGGCCAAGGACGCAACGGTCCCGGACATGGTCGACCACCCCAAGCACTACACCCACGCCTACTCGCTGCTGTTGATCGGTGCCTACGCCACGTTCCCGCTTTCCGGCGCGATCTTCGGCCTGCTGGCGAAGGTGTCCGAGTTCCTGGGCGGAGTCACCGGATCCGTGGCCCTGGCCAACAACCCCGAGCTGGTGGCGTTCCTGTTGAACTCAGGCACCTTCCTGGTGAGCGCGGGGCTGACCCTCACGCTCAGGATCGCCCCCCGCCCGAC
>DATLGP010000090.1:0-2482 GCA_035540395.1 Actinomycetota bacterium | reverse complement strand
GGTGGACGCCGATTCCCGGGCGGCCCTCAACCGGCTACGCAGTCGGGGGCTCAGCCCGCTGGCTGCACCGGCCGGAACTTCAGCCTGGCGGCGGAGCGGTCTTCGGGCCCGCCGTCCTTTGCGCCCCGTCCTGTATGTGGCGCTGATCGGTCTCATGGGGGTCATGCTCGTAGGCACCGGCGTCGCCGGCAACCTGATCAAGATCTTCGAGCCGGACAAGGTCGTCGGGGTCCCGGTCGACATGGAGTCGCTCAACTCGCTTCCTGACCTGCAGAACTACGGCACCATCGCCATCGTCCAGGAGCCGGCCGACGCCGGGGTGGCCAGCCTGGACGAGGCCGCCCGGCTGACCGGGCTCAACCTGCTGAGGCCGGTGGGCCTGCCCTCCGGTTTGGGAGCCCAGCGCATCCACACCATGACCACCGGGCGGGCGTCGTTCACCTTCGATGCCGCCAAGGCAGCCGCGACGTCCGGGGACGACAACTTCACCCTGCCCCCGGCTCTGAACGGCAGCAGCCTGTTCCTGGAGGCGGGCCCGATGGTGGTGCAGACCTTCGGTGGTCCGGCAGATCTGCCGGCGCACCGGTCGGGCGCCGGGCAGACTCCCCGCACTGCCGCTCCGGAGCCGGGGGACCTCGCAAGTTTGCTTTCCCGCCTGCCCGACCTGATGATCGTGCAGATGAAGGCGCCGGTGCTCTCCTCCAACGGTCCGTCGGTGGCGGACTACCGGGACGCTCTTTTGACCCTGCCCAACCTTTCCCCGAGCCTGAAAGCCCAGATCCGGGCAATCGGTGACCCCTCCACCACCCTGCCGCTGCCGATCCCGATAGACATGGCGACCTCCAGGGAGGTCGACATCAACGGGGTGACCGGCCTGGCCATCGGTGACAACACCGGCGTGGGAAGCGGAGTGGTCTGGCAGACCGGCGGCGTCGTCCGGGCTGTTGCCGGGCCGCTTCCCGAGGCCCAGGTGCTGGCGCTGGCCCGCTCGATGCGCTGATCTTGGGGACCGGCCCGGAGCTCGAACCGGCTATACACACCGTAGGTCTTTCCAAGTCCTACGGCGCCGTCCGGGCTGTCGACGATCTGTCGATGACGGTTCCCCGGGGGGAGATCTTCGGATTCTTAGGGCCCAACGGCGCGGGAAAGACCACGTCGGTGAAGCTGCTGACCGGGCTTTCCAACCCCACCAGCGGCAAGGCCTGGCTGCTGGGCAAGCCGGTGGGCGACGTCGCCACCCGGGGACGCATCGGGTACCTTCCCGAGCTGTTCCGCTACCAGGGCTGGATGAGCGCGGTGGAGGTGCTTCGCCTGCACTGCGAGCTGGCCGACGTTCCGGTGAAGCGCCGCCGGGCCGAGACCGAGGAGGCACTGGTCCTGGTTGGGCTGGCGGACCGGGCCAACGACAAGGTCAACACCTTCTCCAAGGGCATGCAGCAAAGGCTCGGGCTGGGGGTCTCCCTGCTGGGAAAACCGGACCTGGTATTCCTGGATGAGCCGACCTCGGCGTTGGACCCGGTGGGCCGCAAGGAGGTGCGCGACATCATCGTCGAGCTCCGCAGCCGGGGCATAACAGTCTTTTTGAACTCCCATCTGCTCAGCGAAGTGCAACAGGTTTGTGACCGGGTGGCGGTCATCGACCGGGGGCGGGTGGTGGCGTCGGGAACCATGGCCGAGCTGCTGGGGAGCGGTGAGATCCGGATTCAGGTGACCGACCTGGATGAGGCCGGCATGCAGGCCATCGCCGGGTTCGGAAAAGCCTTCCGATCCGAGGAATGGCTGACGGTGGTGGGGGTCGACCCGCAACGGGTCCCCGACCTGGTCGCCGAGCTGGTGCGCCTGGGCGCCCGGGTGCATGCGGTGGAGCGGGGCCGGCAGACCCTCGAGGAGCGGTTCATCCAGCTGTTGGATCGCACGTGAATAAGATCCTGCTCTTCGCCCGACTGACCATCAGGGAGGCGGTGCGCAAGAAGCTGATCTGGGTCCTGGGCGGCCTGACGTTGCTCGTGCTGGTCTTAAGCGCCTTCGGGCTCAACCGGCTGGTCGAAACCGGGATGCGGGGCCAGCCGCAGTCCGAGGTGCTGCAGGCCACCTCGTTCATCCTCATCCTGATCATGTTCGCCTACAGCTTCATCCTGGCCCTTAGCGCAGTGTTCATCACCGTCCCCTCGATTGCCGGCGAGCTGGAGACCGGGACCGCCCTGGCAATCCTCACCCGCCCGGTCAGCCGGGCCCAGTTCCTGCTGGGCAAGTGGGTGGGTCTGGTCACGCTGACCGCCACCTACGTAACCGTCGCCAGTCTGGCGGAGTTTGCCGTGGTCAACCTCACAACCGGCTACATGCCTCCGCACCCGTTCATGTTCATCGGCTACATGGTGGCGGAGACGGTGGTCATCCTCAGCCTGGCGCTGCTGGTTTCCACCCGGATGGCACCCATCGCCGGCGGGGTGATAGTTCTGGGCGGCTTCATGCTGGCGTGGAT
>DATLGP010000089.1:0-3177 GCA_035540395.1 Actinomycetota bacterium | reverse complement strand
GGCCAGCACGATCGCGAACCTACGGGCCGGGGCGGCGTTCATCGTTGTCCCTCGCTGCCGGGCGATGAGGGCCGACGATGTCGTCCGGCGGGTGCGCCGGGTGCCGGTAAGGACTTCATGCCCCTATCGTACGTTCAGGCGGCGCCTTGCCGGGGTAACGTTCAGCAAAGCCCTCACGTCACACGCAACGCAGCCGGCGGCAGGCAACATCGCGCCGAGCGCGATAATCAGACGATATCCAACCGGACGACGCCGGATATTCCAGCTCCGACAGGAAGGAGATCCATGGCTGTAACAGGCCGCACACTCACCGAGATCTTTGAGAACCGCGTTGCGCGCAGTGCCGACCGGGTGGCGATGAGGGTGAAGGCCGACGACGGCTGGAGAGCCATAACCTTCCGTGAGTACGACGATCAGGCGCGGGCAATCGCCAACGGCCTGATCAGCCTCGGGGTGCAAAAGGGAGACACCGTGGCGCTGCTTTCCACCAACCGCCCCGAGTGGCATGTGGCCGATCTCGGCATCCTTCTGGCCGGCGCAGTAACGGTTCCCGTCTACGTGACCAATTCGTCGAGTCAGGTTGCCCACGTGGCGGGGCACTCCGACGCCCGGGTGATCTTCGTGGAGAACCAGTATCAACTGGACAAGGTGACCGCAGCCCTCAAGGAGCTTCCGAGTCTGCGAAAGATCGTTGTGATGAGTGGTGAGGGCGGCTCCAGCGACCTGCTGATGTCGTTCGATCAACTGCGCCAGCGAGGCAGGGACTTTGTTAAGACCGATCCGGCTGCCCTCAAGGAGCGAACTGCGGGAATCACCCCTGACGACACCGCGACGATCGTCTACACCTCGGGAACCACCGGGCTGCCCAAGGGCTCGGTGCTAAGTCATGGAGGCTTTGCCTGGACCCTGGAATGCCTGGGGCAGGTGCTTCACTTTGGCGACTGCGAGGAACGGGTCATCTCCTACCTCCCGCTGTCCCATGTGTTCGAGCGCCTTGCCTCCGAGTGGGGCGGAATCTTTTTCTGCTTCGAGGTGTGGTTCTGCGAGTCCACCGACAAGCTGCGGGAGAACCTCAAGGACTGCCGGCCGACGTTTTTCATCGGCGTCCCCCGGGTGTTCGAAAAGTTTGCCTCCGCAATCCAGGCCCGGTACGCCGAGCACGAGAAGGCGGACACGATTGCCAAGGCTCTGGCCGCCGCCATGGAGAGAGTGGAGCTACAGCAGGCGGGGAAGCCGATCCCGCTGCCCCTGAAGGTCAAAAACGCACTCTTCGACAAGGTGATCTTTGCGAAGACCCGGGAGGAGCTCGGCATGGATGCGTGCCGCTTTGCGGTCACCGGCTCGGCCCCGGTGGCGCCCGAGGTCATCAAGTTCATCCATGCTATAGGCATTGATCTGGTCGAAGCCTATGGGCAGACAGAAACCAACGCACCCACTACCGTCACGCCGGCCGGGAAGGCGCGGATTGGCACGGTGGGCCCGCCGATCCCCGGCCTGGAGATGAAGTTCGACGAGGACGGCGAGATCCTGGTCAAGGGGCCCAACCTGTTCAAGGGCTACCTGAACGACCCGGAGGCGACGGCAGAGGCACTGACCGAGGACGGCTTTTTGCGGACCGGCGACGTCGGAGCGCTCGACGAGGCCGGTTACCTCAAGATCACCGACCGCAAAAAGGACATCATCATCACAGCCGGCGGCAAGAACATCGCCCCGCAGGAGATAGAGGGCAGGCTGACGGTGTCACCGATGGTGTCGCAGGCGGTGGTGATCGGGGACCTCCGGCCGTACCTCACCGCTTTATTGACCCTGGACTTCGATGCTGCGGGCAAATGGGCCGATGCGTTGGGCGTACAGCCCTCCGACCCCCGCAAGCTGTCCCGGGAACCCAAGGTTCTGCAGGAGATCGGGGCGCTGGTGGAGAAGGTAAACGAGGGGCTGTCCCAGGTTGAGAAGATCAAGAAGTGGACTCTCCTCGAGAATGACTTCACCCAGGAAGCCGAGGAGATCACCCCGACCTTCAAGGTGAAGCGCAAGACGATCAGCACCAAGTACGCGCCGCAGATCGAGGCGATGTACGTCAAGTAGGCCGTCGCTCCGTTCCGTGGGAATTCACGTTAGCCGTTGTGAAGGGGATGCCGGGTCTCCTCGTCGAAGGTGTTGCCCTCTGCCGGGATCGGATTCGCCTTGAGAATCCGGGCCAGGTGCACCAGGTTGTGCGCCATCCATCTGGTGGTCCTCTGGGTGTAGGCGTGGTTCTCACCGCCGGCTTCGATGTACGACGGTCCCGGACCCGCGTCTCCCACCCAATAGGTATCCGCGTTCGGTGGGACCGCGCACCCGAGATGGGTCATGTTGAACAGGGTGGTCTCCGCCGCTGAATGTGCCCCATCCTCGTTGCCGGTAACAACCACTCCCGCAACCTTGTTGTAGAGCGGGTACTGGCCCCGGTCGTTGCGCTCGTTGTAGGTGCCGTCAAGGCGTTCGATTACCAACTGGCAGACGCTGCTGCGCACCCCGAACCAGATTGGAGTGCAGATCACCAGAATGTCGGCCGCCTTCACCTTGTCCAGAATCAACGGCCACTCATCGCCCTCGCCCTCGTAGGAAGAGACGCCGAAGGGTACGTTGTAATCGACGATTCGCACGATCTCACTTTCGACCTGCATTCGATCGAACCACTCCACCACCCGGCGGGCGAGGGCCTCGGTGTTGGACGCTGCGGGCGATGTTTTGAGCGTGCAGTTGAGAAAGAGGGCCTTGAGCTCGGCCATGTTCGAGTCTCCTGTCGTCCGGGCGAAGCGATTCAGCAAGCGGGGTCCTTGGGCCAGGCCGGCGGTCCATGCGAGGCCGGGGCGGTTTGACCGGTCTACCCGCCAGGCACGCCGTTCGGCGTGAGCCTATACCCCGGACCGGACCGGGCGCGCTAGTAGCCTTCGAATCAGCTCGCCGGACTTGTTCCTAAGTGCAGGGCTGGGCCGGCTTGGGTGGAATGGTCAGGGACCTGCCCACCTGAATGCTGCTGGCATCGGTGATGTTGTTGGCTTGCTGAATGCACCTCGCGTAGGCGGCGCTGCCGTAGAACCGGTTCGCAATCCGGCCCAGGTTGTCGCCCGGCCGCACAGTGTAGTTCTGCGCCTCCGTCGCGCCGGCGGTGGGACTGCCGGTGGGGGTCGGCGA
>DATLGP010000088.1:0-2654 GCA_035540395.1 Actinomycetota bacterium | reverse complement strand
GGATGCTCTACACCGACACTCTTCCGCCCTGGACCCAGAACATCGAGACCACGGTGCATACCCAGCTGCGGGATGGTGAGCCGATGTTCGAGGGTGTGTTCACCGAGTTTGACTTCTCTCAGGTCCTGCAGGGGTCCCCGGAGAAGCGCTCGGCCGCCTACCAGCGGTGGTTCCAGTCCGCCACCTACTCGCCCAACGAGCTGCGGCGAGCCGACAACCTGGCGCCGATCGGCGACGCCACCGACCCGGAGAACCCGGCGAATCAGATCTGGGTGCCGCTCAACATGCTCCCGGTCGGAGCAGCGCGCGAGGAGATCGAGGCCCGGGCGGCCGCCTCGCGCGGTATGCCCACGTTCGAGGCTCCTGCGTCGGAGCCGAGCAAGAACGGCAAGGCCAAACACGTTCCCGCGCTGTAGCGAGTGACGGGCATTTCACACTCCAAGGCGTGGAGACGACGGAGTTCAAGAGGTTCCCGCTCAGCGAGTTCAAGGCGTCGGCCGACGTGCCGGGCCAGTTCGAGGCGATCGTGTCGGTCTTCGGCAACGTGGACCGGATCGGGGACCGGGTCATCAAGGGCGCCTTTGAGCGCACGCTGAAGGACCGGGGTCTGCCGCCGGTCTACCACAGCCACGACTGGTACAGCGGCCCGATCGGCGCCAGCTTGGATGCCGAGGAGCGCGAGGAGGGCCTGTGGATCAAGGGCCAGCTGTTCGTCGACCTCGAGGACCCCTTCGTCAAGCGGATCTGGCAGGGCATGAAGACCACCGGTCCCCGGGAGTTCAGCTTCGCCTACCAGGTCGTCGAGTCCCGGTGGGTGACCGAAGACGAGAAGGAGATCCGGGAGATCGTCGACGTCGAGCTCTTCGAAGTCGGCCCGACTCTGGTCGGCATGAACCCCGACACCCAGCTGCTGCAGGTCGCCTCGGCCCTGAAGCCCGGAAGGCTACACGCCGGCAAGGACCACGAATTCGTCCAGAGGGCCCACGACACCCTCGTCGAGGAGGGGGCGGAATGCGCGTCGGGAGAGGACGCGACCGACGCCGGCAACGCCGTGGGTGACAGCCCCGACATCATCGCCAAGCGAGCACGGATCACTGAGGTCTTGAGCATGACCCGGTACAAGGAGGTTTCGTAGATGACGAACGCACTGGACCTGAGGGTAGAGCTGACCCGATCGGAGGAGGCCCTCAGAGCCAAGCGCGCCGAGGCCTCTGAAGCGTACAAGGAGCTCGAGAAGGTCAAGACCGAGCTCAAGGACACCGACATCCTGAAGGACGAAAAGGCCTTCGACCGCCTCGACGAGGCCGGCAAGGCCTACGACGGGCTGCGGGACGAGGTAAACGAGCACGAGAGCAAGTGGCAGAAGCTCGCCAAGCTCGCCGGTATCACCAACCCCGACGGCCAGGGCGGAAGCCAGCTCGCAGGCGGGCACGAGCGCCAGGCCGGCGACTTCAAGGTCTACAAGACCATCGGCCAGCAGTTCGTCGAGTCCGAGGCCTACAAGCGGGTCGCCGGCTCGGCCAAGTCGGGCAGGTGGTCCACCAACGAGATCGAGATCGACTACACCCCGTTCTTCAGCAAGGCGGAGGCCAAGGCCACCCTCACCTCGGATCCGGCCTCCGGAGGTTCCCTGATCATTCCGGACTACCGCCCGGGCATCCTTCCGCTGCTGTTCCGCCGGCTGCTGGTCGCCGAGCTGTTCCCGCAGGGCACCACCCGGTCGAACCTGGTCTCCTACATGAAGGAGACGGTGGCGACCAACGCCGCAGCGGCCACCCTCGAGGGCGGGGTCAAGCCCGAGTCCGGCCTGGTGTTCACCATGGTCTCCGACCCGGTCCGCAAGATCACTACCTTCCTGCCGATCGCCGACGAGATGCTCGAGGACGTCGAGCAGGCGGAGAGCTACGTCAGCTCCCGGCTGGAGATGTTCCTCATGCTGACCGAGGAGGACCAGCTGCTCAACGGCAACGGCGAGGCCCCCAACGTCCTGGGGCTGCTCAACCGGACCGGCCTGCAGGCCACCATCACCAAGACCGCCGGCGACAAGATCGCCGACGTGATCCACCGGCAGATCACCGCCATCCGGGCCCTGGGGTTCCTGGAGCCGGACGGCATCGTCTTCCACCCGACGGACTGGGAGCGGGCCGCCCTGGAGAAGGACGCCAACGGCCAGTACCTGGGCGGCGGGCCCTTCACCGGTGCCTACGGGGTCGGCGCCTACCAGAACGAGGGGAGGACCTACTGGGGCCTGCGTCCGGTCGTGACGCCGGCGAAGGCGGTCAACTCGGCGGTCGTGGGCGGCTTCGCCCTGGGGGCGCAGATCTTCCGGCGCAAGGGGATCACGGTCGAGGCCTCCAACTCGCACGAGGACTTCTTCCGCAAGGACCTCACCGCACTGCGCGCGGTCGAACGGCTGGCGCTGGCGGTGTACCGTCCGCAGGCCTTCGGCCTGGTCGCCGGCCTCAACGTGGCGTCGACCTAATGGGCATCGAGATTGATCGGGGCGATTCTTTCGTGGGGCTTATCGACCCCGGCACGGGCACGGTCAAGCAGGCGAAGGGCCCGGTGACCTACGAGCAGCCGGTCGGGAACCGGGAGAGCTCGGCCACCGTCAAACAGCAGCCCAAGACGGTGGTCATCAAGGACCCGGCACG
>DATLGP010000087.1:0-4936 GCA_035540395.1 Actinomycetota bacterium | reverse complement strand
GCTGGGGAGTGGCGAGATCCGGATCCAGGTGACCGACCTGGATGGGGCCGGCATGCAGGCCATCGCCGGATTCGGAAAAGCCTTCCGATCCGAGGAATGGTTGACGGTGGTGGGGGTTGCCCCGGAGCGCGTGCCCGACCTGGTCGCCGAGCTGGTGCGCCTGGGCGCCCGGGTGCATGCGGTGGAGCGGGGCCGGCAGACCCTCGAGGAGCGGTTCATCCAGCTGTTGGAGCGCACGTGAAGAAGATCCTGCTCTTCGCCCGACTGACCATCAGGGAGGCGGTGCGCAAGAAGCTGATCTGGGTCCTGGGCGGCCTGACCTTGCTCGTGCTGGTCTTAAGTGCCGTCGGGCTCAACCGGCTGGTCGAAACCGGGATGCGGGGCCAGCCGCAGTCCGAAGTGCTGCAGGCCACCTCGTTCATTCTCATCCTGATCATGTTCGCCTACAGCTTCGTCCTGGCCCTCAGCGCAGTGTTTATCACCGTCCCCTCGATTGCCGGCGAGATGGAGACCGGGACCGCCCTGGCGATCCTCACCCGCCCGGTCAGCCGGGCCCAGTTCCTGCTGGGCAAATGGGTGGGGCTGGTTGCGCTGACCGCGACCTACGTAACCGTCGCCAGTCTGGCGGAGTTCGCGGTGGTCAACCTCACAACCGGCTACATGCCTCCGCACCCGTTCATGTTCATCGGTTACATGGTGGCGGAGACGGTGGTCATACTCAGCCTGGCGCTGCTGGTTTCCACCCGGATGGCGCCCATCGCCGGCGGGGTGATCGTTCTGGGCGGCTTCATGCTGGCGTGGATGGGCGGGGTGGCCATCTCAATCGGCCGGCAGTTCAACGTCGACGCTCTGATCACCGGCGGGACGATAACCCGGCTGCTGCTGCCGACCGACGGGATGTGGAAGGGAGCCGTCTACAGTCTGGAGCCGGCGGTCCTGATTGCTGCCGCGCGGGCCCAGGGGGCGGATGGAATCGCAAATTTGCCGTTCTTTTCCTTGAGCCCCCCATCCGGGGCCTACGTGGCCTGGACCGCCGGCTGGATGGTCGCAATTCTGGCGCTGGCGGTGCGCAGCTTCCGCCGCCGGGAGATCTAGCGCAAGGGCCTCGGGATAGCGCCTACCACCGCCTGACCCGGCACTAGCGGTATCCTGCTGTTTTGGATTGGGAGCATCAATGGAACTCATTTGCCTCGATGACG
The DNA here is from genome assembly GCA_035540395.1 of Actinomycetota bacterium. GTDB lineage: Bacteria > Actinomycetota > CADDZG01 > JAHWKV01 > JAHWKV01 > JAJCYE01. Next base: position 3,737 of record DATLGP010000087.1, on the reverse strand, counting down.
TCCGGGAGGCGGAGACCCTCCTCAAGGGCGTAGCCGACAGAACCCCCCTGGAGCTGTCGCGAGCGGTGTCCGACCGCTGCGCCGGAACCGTCTTCTTGAAGTGCGAGAACCTCCAGCGAACCGGAGCCTTCAAGATTCGCGGAGCCTACAACCGGATTGCCCGCCTGGACGACGACGAGCGCTCCCGCGGGATAGTGGCCGCCAGCGCCGGCAACCACGCCCAGGGGGTGGCGCTGGCCGCCCAGCTGCTCGGGGTTGAGGCAACCGTCTTCATGCCGGTGGGAGCAGCTATCCCCAAGGTGGAGGCGACTGCCCGCTACGGAGCCCACGTGACGCTGGAGGGCGGGATATACGACGAGGCCTTCCACGCCGCCCAACAGTTCGCCGCGAAGACCGGAGCGATAATGATCCACCCGTTCGATCACGCCGACGTCATCGCGGGACAGGGGACGATTGCGCTGGAGATACTCGAGCAGCTTCCGGAGGCGGCCACCCTCATCGTGCCGGTGGGAGGAGGCGGGCTCATCTCCGGGGTCGCCTGTGCCGCCAAGGCACTGAAGCCCTCGATCCGGGTAGTCGGGGTCGAGCCGGAAGGCGCCGCCAGTGTCAGCCGGGCCTGGGAGAACGGGTCGGTGATCCCGCTGGACACCCTGTCCACCGTTGCCGACGGGCTGGCCGCCCGCCAGGCCGGGGCCCTGTGCCTGGGTCACGTCCAGGCTTTCGTCGATCAGATAGTGACGGTGAACGACGAGGAGATCGCCGAAGCTCTGCTGCTGATCGCCGAGCGGGCCAAGATGATCGTCGAGCCGGCCGGTGCCGCCGGGGTGGCCGCCCTCATGAGCGGCGCCGCCGAGGTCACCTACCCGGTGGTAGTCCTGCTGTCGGGAGGAAACATCGACCCGCTGCTGCTGTTGCGGGTGATCCGCTACGGCATGGGCACCGCCGGCCGCTTCCTGGCGTTCGCCACCCAGTTGCCGGACCGGGCCGGCGAGCTGGAACGCCTGGCCGGCGTGATCGCGGACTCGGGTGCCAACATCATCGGGGTGGAGCACCGGCGGGACGGCGTGGCCAACCGCCTGTTGGGCGACGTCGAGATCACGATGCAGCTGGAGACCCGGGGGCCCGAGCACGTGAAGAGCGTGGTTGCCATCCTGGAGGAAAACGGCTTCAAGCCCTACGCGCTCTCCCTGACATAGAGGGGCCCAGTCCGGCGGGGGCACCGCATCCAGAACACGTCCTACGCGTTCACCACCCGCGCCGGACCGTGGGCAAAGGTTGGGCTCCCGGTAACGACTTGCCATGACTTGACAGGTCTTATCGAAATGACCACCATGGTCTTATGCGAAATGTATCGGTCTCTGAACTGAAGGCCCACCTTTCGAAATACCTGCAGGAGGTGCGGCGGGGGGGTGAGGTGCAGGTGTTGGACCGCGGGGTGCCGGTTGCGCGGCTCTCCGGTCTGACTGCTGCCCATGCCGGCGCCGACGAAGACCACCGGCAGCGTTTGATCCGTTCGGGAATTGTTCGATCCGGCACCTCTCCTATGTCGAGTGTGCTCAGCCAGCCCCCTTTGCCTCTTGGTGTCGATATCCGTGGAGCGCTCGAGGCGGATCGGTCCGACCGCCTTTGAGGTACTGGGACGCCTCAGCGCTGGTGCCGCTGGTGATGGCCGAGCCCGCAACGCATCAAATGCGCGGCCTCATTCGTGAAGACCCGTTGGTGGTCACCTGGGCGTGGAGTTGGGTGGAGGTTGCAAGCGCCGTGGAGCGGGGCGTCAGGGAGGGTCTCATCCCGCGCCCGCAGCGACGAGAGGTTCTGGATCGGTTCGGTCAACTTGCGGACGCGTGCGACGAGGTAACCGATATCCAGGCGGTCCGGCACAAGGCGATGGCACTGCTCGGCCGGCATCCGCTCCGGGCAGCCGATGCCGCACAACTGGCGGCAGCGTTGCTGGTTGCCCCCGACGATCCCTCTCGGTTGAGGTTCGTTTGTCTCGATGCCCGGCTGGCAGAGGCCGCCGAAGGGGAGGGTCTGCGGGTAGTTCCGGTAGCACCCTCGAACGGGTAACGATTCAAAATGGGTAAGGACCCTTTATGAACATTCGAGCAGACAAAGAGAAAAATCGTGACCGGGTGGTTATCGTCGGTGGCGGCTTCGCCGGGTTGCACGCCGCCCGGGAACTCGCCGACGCGCCCGTGGACATCACGATCATCGACCGGCGCAACCACCACCTGTTCCAGCCCCTGTTGTACCAGGTGGCGACCGCGTCGCTGAACCCGAGTGAGATCGCGGCCCCCATCCGCAGGATCCTGCGCAAGCAGCGAAACGTCGAGGTAGTGCTGGGCAACGTCGTGGAGGTCGACCGCCCGGCTCGCAAGGTTGTGCTGACCGACGGAGAGGTCCAGTACGACCACCTGATACTTGCGACCGGCGTCACCCACTCGTATTTCGGCAACGAGCAGTGGGCCGAGCACGCCCCGGGATTGAAGACCCTGACCGACGCCCTGGAGATGAGGCGCAAGATTTTCATTGCCTTCGAGGCTGCCGAGCGGGAGCAGCCGGGTCCCGAGCGGGACTCCTGGATGACCTTCGTGATTGTCGGAGCCGGGCCCACCGGAGTCGAGCTGGCCGGCGCCCTGGCCGAGATCACCCGGCATACCCTCCGCTCGGATTTCCGCCACATCGATCCCCGGTCGGCCCGGGTGATCCTGGTCGAGGGGGCGGACTGCGTGCTGCCGGCGATGCGCGAGCGGCTGTCGGTGAAGGCTCGGCGCCAGCTTCAGCGGCTGGGGGTTCAGGTGAGGACCGACGCCAGGGTGACCGGCATCGACGCGACCGGTGTGAGCATGGGCGACGAGCACATTGTCGCCCACAGCGTGTTCTGGGCCGCCGGTGTCTCGGCCTCGCCGGTGGCCGGGACATTGAATGTCCCGCTGGACCGGGCGGGACGGGTCGAGGTCAACCGTGACCTGACCATTCCGGGCGACGACCGGGTGTACGTGGTGGGGGACCTGGCCAGCCTGGAGCAGGACGGCAGTCCCATACCCGGGGTGGCTCCGGCTGCGATGCAGCAGGGCAGGCACGCCGCCGAGAACATCAAGCTGCGGCTGCAGGGCACACCGCCGGAGCCCTTCCGCTACGTGGACAAGGGGACGATGGCCACTATCGGCCGGGCATCCGGTGTGGCGGACATCCGGGGCCTGCAGCTTTCCGGGATGGTCGCCTGGTTGTGCTGGCTGGCGGTGCACATCTGGTTTCTCATCGGTTTCCGCAACCGGGTGGTGGTGATGTTCGAGTGGGCCCGCGCCTATGTGACCTACGAGCGGCAGGCTCGCCTGATCACCGAGGAGGTCGGCAAGCTGCTCGGTGACTCCGCCGAGGAGATTGAGTTCCGCCCGGAGAGCGCGGCGTAGCGCTCAGGCCAGTTGGTCGGCCAGCACCTTCGGGTCGGAGGTGGGGGCCTTGCAGGCGAAGTGCTCGCAGACGAACGCAGTAGGCCGGCCCCCGATGGCCACCTTGTCCTCCAGGAGGGGCGAATCGATGCCGGGAGGCGATCCCGCCACCACCTTGTTGGGCAGGAACCGGTTCCAGATCTGCTCGATCAGCGGGTCCGCTTCGGGCCGGCTGCCGACCACCACGATCTCCTTGGGGGTGGACAGGCGGAAGTCAACCGCAGACAGGAAGGCGCAGACCGCCTGGGGCACCCGGTCCATGTAGGGGAGTGCGAGCTTCAACAC
>DATLGP010000086.1:0-4105 GCA_035540395.1 Actinomycetota bacterium | reverse complement strand
GGCGGGCACCCAACGTGGGCTGACCTTCTGTTCGCGGGGGATGGGTGGGGTGTAGCGCCCGGTTCCCTCGGGTGTTCGGCCCCTGGATCGATCGTCTTTGGTGGACGCCGCCCTGCCGCCCTTGGGCGTCACCCGTCCAGTGGGTCGTGCCTGCTTGCCCGGTGTCCGCTTGGCCATGGCGTCAGAGGATAGGGAGGTCGGACCGGTCGCTGCAGCACCGCCCGATACGCTGCCGCGTTGTGGCCGGGGAGTTCGACGAGATTCGGGTCCGCCTCGAGGCCATCGCCGAGGAGCTGGCCGACCTCGCCCTCATCCGCCTGCGGGAGTCGATCGATGCCGGCGGCACGGAGCTTCCCGTCGACGAGAAGCGCCTCACCCGGGCCCGCCGGGCGGTGGAGAAGGCCGTGCACCTCCTGGCCGACACCGACGACGGCTAACCCGCCCCTCGCCCCGGGCATGGTCGGTAGCCTCGACACCGTGGGGGCACGGGTGCTGGTCGTCGACAACTACGACTCGTTCGTCTACAACCTGGCCCAGTACCTGGGCGAGTTGGGTGCCGTCCCGTTGGTGTATCGCCACGACGCCCTCGACCTGGCCCGGATCGACGAGTTGGCGCCGGATGCCGTGCTGGTGTCCCCCGGCCCAGGTGGGCCCGACGAGGCGGGCATCTCCAACGACGCCATCCGGCACCTGGCCGGTCGCGTCCCGGTCCTCGGGGTCTGCCTGGGTCACCAGTGCCTCGGCGCTCTCTACGGCGGCCGGGTCGTGCGGGCTCCACAGGTGGTGCACGGGCGTACCTCGATGATCCACCACGACGGCCGGGGCGTCTTCACCGGCCTGCCCAACCCCCTGGAGGCCACCCGCTACCACTCCCTGGTGGTCGAGCGGGCCAGTCTGCCGGCGGTGCTCGAGATCAGTGCCGAGACCGACGACGGCGTGATCATGGGTCTGCGTCACCAGCGTCTCGACGTGGAGGGGGTGCAGTTCCACCCCGAGTCCATCCTCACCGGGTCGGGCCACGACCTGCTGCGCAACTTCCTGGCGCAGGCTGCTTCTTTGGCAACCGTAAGGGGCTCCGCATGAAGCCGATCATTGCCGTACGCGCTTGGCTATTTCGACACCGGCCGCAGACCAAATAACGCGAAACTCTCCCTCAGGGCCGGTGAGACTCCTGTAGCGCGCTCTATGGTCATCTCCCAATAGACCTGTGTCAATCGCCAAGTACTCAATTGATGCCGGATCGGCCGTTCCCTCACCCCGTACACCCCAGTTGGCGGGCGACCACGGATTGGGGTACTCGTAGATTTCCTTCCGATGAGTTAATTGAGGGACTAGGTAATAGACCGCAGACACTGACGCATCATCGGGAATCAGGGCCAGCCCTTCCTTCTTGACTTCATGAGCCGGAGATACTGTCGACCAGATGCCTTCTTGGTACTGAACGCCCAGAGGTGAGGGAGACAGGGTCACGTTGCTGGCCAATGCACATGCCGCCAAGGCTCCAACTAGAAAGCGACGCCTGCCCATTGTGGATCCGTACCTGTGGATAGCTTCGATGGTTGCAAGGAAGATGACAATAGTGATCAACAGGGAGTACTGGTAGCGAATTTGGTGAGTGTAGGGCTGCACTGAGATTATGTTAGCCAAGAGTTGAGGACCTATCACGGCTAGCAATCCTGGGGCCAGAACGGCCAAGAAAGCGACAGGCGCCAGGAGCTGGCGAAAGTACGTAACCCGCTCGCCCTCCAGCGCCAAATCAAGGACCTGTGTGGGATTGAACACAATATTGCGGCCGATAGTTATAATGTCACTACCGAAGTCGCCATAAAGATCCTCATAGAAGGGCCCCTCGCCGCCGTTTGCCAATGGAATGAGGAGCTTGGTTGCGGCCAGCAGCCAGACGAGTGCAGCGAGCGATGTGAGGAGCCCGACCCTCTTGTCGTGTTTGACCGCGATGAAGACCCCAAGGGCAAGCACCGTGAGGGAAGTATCTTCTTTGGCAAAGAGTATCAATAAGACACAGATGGCGAACCAGGTCCACCGCCTTCGTAGCATGAAGTAGTATGCGAACAAAAACGGCGTCAAGGCGAGCGCATCCGGGTGAAAACCCCACCAGGCGCCCCATTCGAGCGTGGGATTCAATAGGTAGGCTGCTGCGACTGGCAACGCAATCCAGTCGTTGCCGAGACGCTGGCGGGCAATGAGCCAGAGAGGGATGGCACCGCTGGCAATGGCCACGACCTGCACGATGTTCAAGAATCCGGCTCCAGCTCCTAGCCAGTAGAATGGAACCAGAAAAATCGCCGTGAGGTTGAGATGGTTACCGAAGAAGTTGAGCCCCCTCACTGTGACGAAGGGTTCCTCGAACCTGGATAGCAGCCAGATCCCCTGATCGAAGATGCCAAGGTCGAAGCCGAACGTACCGAGTCGCAACTGTTGGCGGTACGAAAGGGTTGCGAACACCGCGATGAAGGCAAGGACCATCATCCCGAGCACCCGGTGCGGGGATCGAGTAGCCGAACGGATGCGATCGGACAACGATCTCGGAAACAGGGAGAGCTGTTCGAGGCTCCCTGGGCCGGGGGAGCGGACCCGCCGAACGGCCGTCGCCACTCTCAGCGGTACGGTCACGTGTGGCCGTGGCGGACCCGTTTCCACCCTGCCGGGCGGATGACGGCGTCTTCAGTCGACAAATCATAGGCGCCCTGACTAGCCCAGCGGCGAACCCTCAGCAGGTCCCTGACCATCTGGACCGCATGTGGGCCGACCCGGACCGTCGAACCGATGGAGGCTCGCAGAACCACTGGCACCTCGGTAAGGGACAGGCGGTAGCGCTCCACCAGATGGAAGATTTCCACGTCGAAGGCGAACCCATCAACCCGAGCACGCGAGAAGAGCTGGCGGGCCACGTCGGCCCTGAAGGCCTTACACCCACACTGTGTGTCGCGGTATTGGCCCAACAGGACGAGAGCCGTCAGCAGGTTGAACAGCCGCCCACTGAACCAGCGCAGGAGAGAGGCTCGGGCCAGCTCCCGGGACTCCGAGTGGTGGCGAGTCCCCGCCGCGACGTCCCATCCGGCCTCCACCTGGTTCAGGAGGACTAGGAGTTCGGAGGGCGGGTAGGCGAGGTCGGCGTCGGTGAAGGCCACAGTACGACCCCTCGCTGCTAGCACTCCGGCCCTTACAGCCGCCCCCTTTCCTCGGTTCGGCGAAAGTCGTACGACTCGCGCTCCCGCCGCTTCGGCCTGCTCGGCGGTGGCATCGTCCGAGCCGTCATCGACCACCACGATCTCGGCACCTCCGTCGGCGTGCACCGACTCAAGGGCCGCGGTGATGCGCCGGACGGAGTCGGCGATCCGCGCCTGTTCGCCGTAGGCAGGCACCACCACGCTGAACCGCAGTTCGCCGGGGGCGTCACTGAGGGAGCGACGGGTAGCAAGGCCCCGGCGGACTTCTCCGAGCAAGAGGACTCGGTAGGCGACGGCGCGCGCACCACCTGCGACGACAAGGGCGAGAACCTTGGCGCCGAGAAGCGTCGTGAGCGCTACCGGCCCGGAGCCAACTACCAGCGACACCACGGCCACGTCTAGCGCACCTGCGCCAATGGACACCGCCAAGACGGACGCAGGTCGACGGGTCCAACGCAGTAAGGGGTCGTCGGCCTCGGCCACCGTTCGATGGAGTTTCCACGACGCCACGGAGGCAACGGCGACGGCGACGGTGTCAGCAAGGGCAACGTCCAAGCCGGTGAAGGTGGTCAGTGCCGCCATCGTGAAGACGTCGAGGACGGTCACGCCGAGGCTCACCACAGCGAACCGAGGCAGTGATGTGTGCTGAATCTTCGCCGCAGGACTCACGAGGGCGGTTCCGACTCACACCCGGCGGGTCGGTGACGCCAGCCAAAGGAGCGTCATCCAGGCCCTTACGAGGTTGTGGCGGGTGAGGCCAGATCCGGTTGTGGTTTGGAATGGAGAATCGATGCCGCCAAGCCTCGGCTCTGACCTGTGCGCACAGGGCAATTCACCACCGTACCGTAGCTGCCCAAGGCGACTAACGAGTTGGGAGGAGGGGCGCCCCGGGTGCCCCCAGGTAGGCGGCCTAGGAC
>DATLGP010000085.1:0-2435 GCA_035540395.1 Actinomycetota bacterium | reverse complement strand
CCGCACAACGCGGTGGAGTACTTCGTCTCCTACTACGACTACTACCAGCCCGAGGCCTACATAGCGTCCAGCGACACCTACATCGAGAAGGACTCGTCGCTGAACGACGAGATCGACCGGCTCCGCCACTCCGCCACGGCGGCGCTGCTCAGCCGGCGGGACGTGATCATCGTGGCCAGCGTCTCCTGCATCTACGGCTTGGGGTCGCCTCAGGAGTACGAGTCGCAACTGCTGCGGCTGGCTATAGGCAAGGACTACCCTCAGGCCCTGATCCTGCGCCGGCTGGTCGACATGGCCTACGAGCGCAACGAACTGAACTTCGTCCGGGGCAAGTTCCGGGTAAGGGGCGACACGCTGGACATCTTTCCGGCCTACCAGGAGTCGGCAGTCCGGGTGGAGCTGTTCGGCGACACCATCGAGCGCCTGGTTCGGATGGACCCGCTGACCGGGGAGCGCCTTTCCGACGAAGACTCGATCACGATCTTCCCCGCCTCCCATTACGTCGCCTCCGGTCCCCGCATGGAGCGGGCCATCCGCCAGATCCGCCAGGAGCTGAAGGACCGCCTGCACGTCCTGGAGTCCGAACACAAGCTGCTCGAGGCCCAGCGCCTGCGGATGCGAACCGAATACGACCTGGAGATGATGGAGCAGATCGGATTCTGCAACGGCATCGAGAACTACTCCCGCCACATCGACGGCCGCACCGCCGGCTCCCCGCCGTTCACCCTTATCGACTATTTCCCCGACGACTTTTTGACCGTCATTGACGAATCGCACGTCACCTTAGGACAGCTGCACGGCATGTACGAGGGGGATCTCAGCCGCAAAGAGGTGCTGGTGGAGCACGGTTTCCGCCTCCCCTCGGCCATCGACAACCGGCCCCTGCGCTTCGACGAGTTCATCGAGCGGGTAGGAGACCTGATCTTCATGTCGGCCACCCCCAGCCCCTACGAGCTGAAGGTGTCGAGCCAGGTGGTGGAGCAGATCGTCCGGCCCACCGGACTGGCCGACCCGGAAGTCAGCGTGCGGCCCAGCAAGGGGCAGATAGACGACCTGATGAGCGAGATCAAGGTCCGGGTCGACAAGGACCAGAGGGTGCTCGTGACCACCCTGACCAAGCGGATGGCAGAGGACCTGACCGACTACCTGCTGGAGTCGGGGGTGAAGGTGAGGTACCTGCACTCCGACGTCGACACGATCACCCGAATCGAGATACTGCGCGACCTGCGGCTCGGCGAGTTCGACGTGCTGGTGGGGATCAACCTGCTCCGGGAGGGGCTGGACCTGCCCGAGGTGGCCCTCGTGGCCATCCTGGACGCCGACAAGGAAGGATTCCTCCGGTCGCAGACGTCGCTTATCCAGACGATGGGCCGGGCGGCCCGAAACGTCGAGGGACAGGTCATCATGTACGCGGACAACGTGACCGATTCCATGCGGGCAGCAATCTCCGAGGCGACCCGGAGGCGGCAGATCCAGCTGGCGTACAACGAGGAGCATGGCATCAACCCGTCGACCATCCGCCGCAACATCTCCGATATCCTGCTCGGCGCCGAAACGGATTCCACTCCTCTGCCCAAGGGCAAAGGCCGCCGATCCCGTCACCGGGAGGAGTTGTCCTTGCCGAAGGACGAGCTGGTGCGGCTGGTCCAGTCGCTGGAAGCTGAGATGCACGAGGCTGCGAAGAGCCTGCGCTTTGAGTACGCTGCGCGACTGCGGGACGAGGTTTCCGACCTGAAGAGGGAGTTGAAAGCGCTTGCCTGAGTTCGATCCCAGGACAAACGGCCACCGGCTGAAATCGGAATCGACACCGGTACCCCGCCGGGGCGGGGGAGTGCTCCTGCTGGCGCTGGTCTCCGCCCTCACCGGGTTGAACCTGTTGATCGGCGCCGGGGTCGGCGCCATCGTGGGTGCGGTAACCGATGCAGACGATCTCACACCGGCGCTGGCGGCCATAGGTGCCGGTTTGGGCGGCGCGGTCGGGGTGGCTGTGGGCGTCAAGGTGACGCTCCGCCTCGGAGGCTCTAGCGGCGTCAGCTCCGCCCGATGGCTGACTGCCTGGGGAATTGCCGGCCTGGTGGGCTCCATCGCTCTGGCGGCGACCCTTGTCACGCCCCTGACCCCCATTCTTGCCATCCTCCTGCCGGGACTGGCGGCGCTTTTGGGTGATCGCTATGCCGCGAAGAAGCACATTGCCCGCCACGGACCTCCCGCAGAGACCGAGGACCCCGACGACCCCGAAGAACCCCCGGAGTAACCACGGCACGAAACATTGGGAAAATCGAACATACGATCGGTCCAGCATGCCTGGGCATGGCACAATGCGGAGATGGAAAAGGATGCCTACGGCAATTAATTTGATCACTCGCCTTCGGCTCGGATGAGCACCAGGAAAAGGGCCGGGGCGGCCACCGACCTGATCATACGCGGGGCACGGG
>DATLGP010000084.1:0-2194 GCA_035540395.1 Actinomycetota bacterium | reverse complement strand
ACCCACGGCTCGGCCCCCAAGTACACCGGTCAGAACAAGATGAACCCGATGGCAATGATGCTGTCCGGGGTCCTGATGCTCAGGCACCTGGACGAGAGGGACGCCGCCGACCGGCTGGAGAAGGCTATTGCCGGCGTGATCGAGGAGGGCAAGTCGGTCACCTACGACATGCGGCCCTCCCGGACCGATCCCACAGCGGTAGGCACCTCCGTAGTAGGCGACGCAGTCATTGCCCGCCTTTAGCGGCGGCGCAGTTCGGGTGCGGACCGACGGTCCCGCCCACTAGAGTTAGCGAAATGTCAGGAGGGCGTGGCGGATGGCGAAGATAACTGTTGTAGGCGCGGGATTCGTGGGGCGAACCACTGCGGTGCGGATCGCGGAGAGCAATCTGGCGGACGTGTGCCTGCTGGACGTGATCGAGGGCTGGCCCCAGGGGCTGGCCATGGACATCCGGCATTCGGCACCCATCCAGGGAATCCGCGCCTCGGTGGTCGGCACCAACGACTACGCCGACTCGGCCGGCTCGGACATCGTGGTAATCACCGCCGGGATGCCCCGGGGTCCTGGCATGAGCAGGATGGACCTTTTGGAGAAAAACGCCGGGATAGTCGGCAGCGTCTGCGACCAGGTCAAGCAGACCTCTCCCGACGCGGTGGTGATCGTGGTCACCAACCCGCTCGACGAGATGACCTTCCTGGCCGCCGAACGGACCGGGTTCCCCCGGGCCAGGGTCATGGGGATGGCCGGTATCCTCGACTCCGCCCGGCTGGCGGTGAACATCGCCGAGGAGCTGGGCGTTTCGCCGCTCGGGGTGAAGGCAATGACGCTGGGCTCCCACGGCGAGCAGATGGTCCCGCTTCCCCGGCAGGCAACAGTGGACGGACGCCCGCTCGAGGACCTGGTGGATGCCCCGACGCTGCAGAAGCTGTTCAACCGCACCCGGGCAGGCGGCGCCGAGATAGTCGGCCTCCTGCAGAAGGGGAGCGCCTTCTACGCCCCTTCGGCCGCGTCGGCCCAGATGTGCCGGGCGATCCTCAGCGGATCCGGCGAGGTGCTCCCGGTGTGCGCCTGGGTAACCGGCGAGTACGGCATCCCGGACGTCTACCTTGGCGTGCCCGCCAGGCTCGGCCGGGGCGGCGTCGAGGAGATCGTGGAGCTGGAGCTCAACCCCGATGAGCTGGCTCAGCTGACCCAGGCCGCCGATGCCATCCGGGGGCGCTGCGCCGACCTGGCCAAGATAGGCAGCACGGCAGGGGGATGAGCGTGAAGGACCCGGCGCTGGTAATCGTCAACGCACTGCTGAAGGCGGGCGACGAGGCCGGCCTGAAGTCCACCCAACGCTACGAGAAGGACGCCCACTACCAGGCCACCCTGTGGAAGACCGCCGACGTGGCGGTTGCCGCCCTGGGGATCGAGCCGGCGGAACCTTCCGGGGCCGGCCACCCGGTTTTCCGGCTAAGGGGTGTCGAAGAGGCGTAAACCGCTCATCGACCCCGACGCCGCTAGGCCTCGTTCCAGGTCGCCAGGATCGGAGCAGTCAACTGCACAACCTCCTCGGGGGTGATTGCCATGCCGTCGGCGGCAAGCTCCGCCATCACGTTGACGATCCGGATCAGGCCCACGAGCAGGCACGCCTGGAACTCGGGATCGCCGAGCGATTCCGTCGCACACTCGCTGATTACGTCGTTGAAGACGGCCCGTCCGGAGACGTTTTCGAGCTCGTCGGCCCTCAGGCTGGAGGTGACGAGCATCATGGCCAGCTGCGACGCCCGCTTCATGCGGGGATTGCCGTCACCGATGTTGATGTCTATGGGATCCATAATGCAGGATAACCGGCAGGCGTGACCGCGCATGAGATGAATGTCGGGGAGAATTCCGGCATGCCGCCGGTTGACGTTCGCCCTTTGTAAAGAGCTTGCTCGATCCTGTCCCCCTCGTCCTCGCAGCATGCGCCGCCACCGCGGGCGCCCTGGTCCAGGGATCGGTCGGTTTCGGGTTTGCCCTGGTGGCGGCGCCGCTTCTCGCTTTGATCAACCCGGCCCTGGTTCCGGGGTCCGCTGTGGTGGCCTCGGCGGGGCTGGGTCTGATGTCGTGGTACCGGACCAGGGGAGGGCCCACCGACTGGCTTGGAATCGGGTGGGCCGGCCTGGGTGTGGTGCCGGGCACGCTGGCGGCGGGAGCGATGCTGGCCGCA
>DATLGP010000083.1:0-4306 GCA_035540395.1 Actinomycetota bacterium | reverse complement strand
AACCGGGGCGCCCCTCGGGGGATCCGGGGGGCTGGATTCACCCAGCCCCCGGGATCATCAGCTAGCGATTGGTACCTTCGCATAGCGAGCCCTGCGAACCGCCGAGTGTTGGCTTGCGAACAGTCGGGCTGACGTAGCGGGTGCCGTCACCCGGTCAGCTGCACCAGCTCTTCGACGACCTGCCGGGGGGAGGGCATGGCGGCGATCTCGTCTCTTAAGTTCCCGGCGGTCCGGCGGTAGGACGCCACGTCGAGGAGCTTGCGCATCTGCTTGGCGACCGCATCCGGCGTGATCTGGGCGGGCATGAGGGCGAGGCCGGCGCCTACCTCGGCCAGCCGGGCGGCATTCTCGAACTGGTCGGCGCCCTGGGGAAGGGCCAGCTGCGGGATCCCGTGGGCCAGGCCGCCGAGCATGGTCCCGCTGCCGCAGTGGTGGGCGATGGCGGTCAGGTGGGGCATCAGCTGGGCTTGAGGGACGAACCGCTCGGCGTGCACGCCCGCTCGGAGAGGGCCGAGCGCCTCGACGCTGCCCTCGGGGCCCACCGAAACCAGGACGTCGACCTCCAGGCCGGCCGTGCCGTCGATAACCGCCCGGATCACGTTGATCCGTTCGTAAACCACGGTGCCCAGAGTTACGTAGACCAGCGGACGGCTGCGGGGTTCGGTTACCCAGCCGGGCAACCCGCCGGCGGGCTCGTCGAAGGGGACCGGCCGCATCGGGAGGCGGTGGGGGAACCCGAGGGCGGAGGCATCGCCGATGGTGGGGGGTGAAATGTCGATGTAGATGTTGCCGTGGATCGGATCTTCGGGCGGGTCGCTGACTCCGTGGTCCCGCCAGAGCTGCTGGAGGTTGGCGGCCATCGGGATCGCCATGAACGGCGGCCAGGGGATGCCGTAGGAGTGGATCGCGGATGGGATGCCGGCCAGGGCGGCGGCCAGGGGGGCGCCCAGGTCGGCCTGGTCGAAGATCACCAGGCTCGGCTGGACCTCGGCGATCAGCGGGACCAGGTCCTCGACGGTCCGGGGAGGCAGGATGCGGGAGAACATCTCCTGGCCCAGCTTTGGCTTTTCCTGAGGCGCCAGGTTTCCGAGGGCGGGGTTGAGGCGGATGGCCTCCTCCTCGGACCAAAGTATCGACCGGCCGACGGGACGGGCGTCGAAACCGAGACTTCTAAGCTTGGGGACGAACCCGCTGCCGGTAGCGAAGGTGACGTCGTGACCGGCGTCCCGGAAAGCGAAGGCGAGCGGCATCAGCGGGTAGAGGTGCCCGTAGGAAGGCCGGACGCTGAAGATGACCTTCATGGTCGGGCCGATTATAGGGGCGATTTTGACACCCGGCCCAGAGGGTGATGTCGCAGTGATGCTACAGTTGTGGCATGGAGGTTGCGTCCCGGGATCTGAGGAACAACACTCGTGCCCTTCTCGACCGGGTTGAGAGTGGTGAAGAGGTGACCATCACCGTCAGCGGGCGGCCGGTGGCAGTTCTTGTCCCCGTGCGGCGCCGTCCGGTGTGGATGGCTCGCAACCACTTCGTGCGGGAGGTGCTCTCCCACCAGGCCGATCCGGACCTGAGGCGGGAGTTGGCCGAACTCTCCCCGGACACCACAAACGATTACCCGGTCTCATGACCCGGGGACTGGCCGATACCAGTTTGTTCATAGCCGGGGAATCGGGCAGGAGCCTGGACGTCGGCCGCCTGCCCGACGAGATAGCGGTGTCCGTCATCACCGTAGGCGAACTGCGGGCGGGGGTTCTGGTTGCAGCCGATGTGGAGACTCGCGACCGGCGCCTGGCCACTTTGGGGCGGGCGCTGGAGCTGCAGCCCATCCCCATCGACCAGGCGGTTGCCGAGGCGTGGGCCAGGCTGCGGGTGCTGTTGCGGGATAGCGACCAGCGAATGCCGGTCAACGATTCGTGGATCGCGGCCACGGCCATCTCCCTGGACCTGCCGGTTATCACCCAGGACGACGATTATGTAACGGTTGCGGGTCTGGAAGTTTTAAGGGTGTGATTGATAGCCAAATCGATTTTCGTCCCGAAGACCCCGCGGGTGGTAGGCATCATGAGCAAGGGAAAGGTTCGCCGAATGCAGGGGAGGAGCAGGCGATGGATGTCAGGTATGCGTCGAGCGGCGACGTGGCCATCGCCTACAACATCACCGGCCGGGGCCCTGACCTGGTGCAGGTGAACGGCTGGGTTTCGCACCTCGACTACCTTTGGTCACACCCGCTCGTCGCGCAGAGCTTCGAGAGGATTGCCTCGTTCTGCCGCCTGATCAACTTCGACAAGCGGGGGACCGGACTGTCCGACCGGGTGACCGACCTGCCGGACCTGCAGACCCGGATGGACGACGTCCGGGCGGTGATGGATGCCGCCGGTTCGGACAAGGCCACGCTGTTCGGCATCTCCGAAGGTGTGCCGATGTGCCTGCTGTTCGCCGCCACCTACCCTGAGCGGGTCTCCCAACTGGTCCTGTACGGCGGGATGGCGCGATCCACCGCCACCGAGGACTACCCGTGGGCGCCCCATCCCGAAGGCCTGGAGATGAACCTCAGCTTCGTCCACCAGTGGTGGGGCAGCGGGGTGGCCCTGGAAGTCTTCGCCCCTTCACTGGCCGAGGACCCCGGCTTTGTCGAGTGGTGGCAGGGGTTTGAGCGCAACGCCGCCAGCCCGGGCGCCATGATCCAGCTGATCAAGATGTTCGGCGGGATCGACGTCCGCTCGGTGCTGCCGGCGATCCACGTTCCGACCCTGGTGATCCACCGCAGGGGCGACCGGGTGGCCAACTACCGGGGGGCCCGATGGATGGCCGAGCAGATACCGGGCGCCCGGTATGTCGAGCTGCCCGGATTCGATCATCTTCCGTTCGCGGGGGACACCGGACCGCTGTACGACGAGATCGAGGAGTTCGTCACCGGAGAGCGCCCCAGCGCGGTCCTGGACCGGGTGCTTGCTACCTGCCTTTTCACCGACATCGTCGGGTCGACTAAGCGAGCGGCCCAACTGGGCGACGCCAGGTGGAGCGAGCTGCTGGCCAGCCACCACGCGGCGGTGCGCCGGCAGCTCGAACGTTTCCGGGGCCGGGAGGTAAAGACCACCGGCGACGGGTTCCTGGCCACCTTCGACGGTCCGGCCCGCGGAGTCGCCTGCGCCCAGGCCGTGGCCCGGGAGGCCGCCACCTTTGGCCTGGCGGTGCGGGCCGGCCTGCACATCGGGGAGATCGAGCTGCAGGCCGACGACGTCGCCGGTCTGGCCGTCCACATTGCCGCCCGCATCTCGGCGCTGGCCGGGGAGGGCCAGGTGCTGGTCTCGTCGACCGTGAAGGACCTGACCGCCGGTTCCGGCATCGTGTTCGAGGACGCCGGCCCCCACGAGCTCAAGGGCGTGCCGGGTACCTGGAACCTGTACTCGGCCCACTAGCCGTCCGAGTGAAAAAAAGCTTAGGGCCCGAGAATCTACGGCGGCGGCTGTGACCGTTTCAGGGGCCGTAATCGGGCCACTGTGCTGCGACAATAGACCCTTGGCGATGAGTGGAACAACGTCTGACGGTCGGCAGGCGGGCGCGGGATGGGAGGCGCTGTCCCGAGGCGCGTGGCGCCAGGCCCGCGAGCTCTTCGAGCGCCGGCTGGAGGTAGATGAGTCCGCCGAATCTTTGGAGGGGCTCAGTTGGGCAGCGTGGTGGCTCGACGACGAGGCCACGGTTTTTGCAGCCCGCGAGCGCGCCTACCTTCTCTACCAGGACGGGGACCGGGCCGGCGCCGCCCGGATGGCCACCTGGCTGGCCGCCGATCACCTGGACTTTCATGGCGCCTTCGCCGTGGCAGGCGGCTGGTTGCGCCGGGCTCGGCGGCTCCTCGAGCCCTTGGAAGCGGGGCCCGACCATGGATGGCTCGCCTTCTTCGAGGGCTACGTCGCCTACGTATCGGGCGACACCGCGAGGACCCGGGAACTCGGTGCCCAGGCTGCCGACTTCGGGCGCACCTACGGGGTGCCCGACCTGGAGATGCTCGGCCTTGCCCTGCAGGGCGCAACCCACGTGGCCTGTGCCCAGGTTGAGGAGGGGATGCGGTGCCTGGACGAAGCCACCGCCACCGCCCTTGCCGGTGAAGCTACCGTCCCGATCTCCGGTGCCTGGACCTGCTGCTTTTTGGTCACCGCCTGCACCTCGGTGCTCGACTACCGGCGGGCGTTCGAGTGGTGTGACCGGATTGCCGAGTTCGCCGAACGGTACGGAAGCCGCTTCATGCTTGCCTTCTGCTGTGCCCACTACGGGAGGATCGATGTGTGGCGGGGACGGTGGGCAGATG
>DATLGP010000082.1:0-2420 GCA_035540395.1 Actinomycetota bacterium | reverse complement strand
GTGGTGAGCCTGGCCGCCATCCCCGCGGCGTAAGGCTGGTCCCGTACGTTGCCGATCGCCCACACCTGGTCTCCCTCCTTGGGGTCCTCCATGCGGGAAAACCGCAAGGAGCGGTCCGCGGTAACCCGGTAGATGACCAGTGCGAGGTCCCGGGCGGGGTCGGTTTCGTAGACCTCCCCCACAAGCTGAGAATTCTTGTGGCGAACCGAAAGCTCGGTGACGGCTTGAATCCCGGCGACCAGCTTGTAGCTGGTGAGCACCCAGGTGCTGTCGTCGGTGGTATTGACAGAAAATCCCGATCCGACCACGTGCTGGCCGGCAGAGTCCCTGCCGGTGATTCCCACTATCGCTCCGGCACTGTTCTGCACCAGCTCCCTCAGCGGGTCGGCATCCACCTCGGAAACATTCATCGAAGGGCTTTCGCTGGCCGCAGGGGCGGTTTCGATGCGTTCCTCCAGGCTTTTTCTGAGCTCCTCCTGCGACTCGAGCAACTCGCTCCGCAGGCTGTTCACCTGACCCTGGTAGACCACGAACAGGATCAGCCCGGAAAGACCCGCCCCCAGGCCGAACATCATCAGCCAAACCGCCAGCGACACCACGGTCTTGGGAGTCAGCAGTTCCCCAAAGTCCTTGCGCTCACCAGGACCCTGGCCGGGTGGGGGGTTCGGGGGTCCGCCGTACGCCGGCGGGTAGGAGGAACTCCTCATTGTCGAAAGATCTTAACCGCGCCAAGGGGGGGCCATTACATGGATACAATACGCGGGCACCAAATGCCTCCTGGAACCGTCCCCTTCCCCGAGGCGGAAAAGTCGCAAGAAGTGCGCTCACTGCAGGAGACTTCAGGCATGACAACTCGCGACCACAGGAAACCGTCGCACCCAGCCGACTTGGGGACTCCGGCTCACGGCGGACTGCTCCAGCAGCTGATGGCAAGCAGCGACGCCGCCGACGACTGGCGGGGCAGACTGCCGCAGCTTCCTTCCATTGGCATATCCGGACAGACTCTGGCCGACTTGGAATGCCTGGCAGTCGGCGCCTTCAGCCCGCTGACCGGATTTCTCGGCCGGGCGGACTACGAGTGCGTCCTGAAGGAGATGCGCCTGGCCTCCGGCCTCGCGTGGACCCTGCCGGTGACGCTCGCTATCTCCGACGACGAGGTCGAGCAGATCAAGGGATCGGAAAACGTCGTTCTCAAGTCGCCGACCGGCGAGGACCTGGCGGTACTACATCTGGAGGAGATCTATCCCTACGACCGCCGGGCCGAGGCGCGGCACGTGTTTCGAACCGAGGACTCCAATCACCCCGGGGTGGCCGCCCTTCTGGCCCAGGGGGACCACCTGGTTGGAGGCCGGGTGACGGTTCTGGCCCTGCCCGCCGGCAGGCCGTTCGAGAACCTGCGGCTCACCCCGGCTGAGGTGAGGCAGGAACTGCAGCGCCGGGGCTGGCGGACAGTCTGTGGTTTCCAGACCCGCCAGCCGATCCACCGGGCGCACGAGTACCACACCAAGGTTGCGCTGGAGATCCTGGACGGGCTGCTGCTTCATCCGATGGTCAGCGAGGGAAAGGGCGAGGACTTCCCGGCAGCGGTGCGCATGACCGCCTACCAGACCCTGCTCGCCAACTTCTATCCCCCGGGCCGGGTGATGCTGTCGGCCTTCCCGGCCACCATGCGCTACGCCGGCCCACGGGAAGCGGTGTTCCATGCCATCTGCCGCAAGAACTACGGCTGCACCCACTTCATCGTCGGCAGAGACCACGCCGGCTTTGCCAGCTACTACGGGTCGTTCGAGGCTCACGAGATCTTCGAGGAGTTCAACCGGGAGGAGCTGGGCATCACTCCCCTTCTGGTCGACCACGCCTTCTGGTGCAGCCTGTGCGATCAGATGACCACCGTTAAGACCTGTCCCCATTCGCCGGAGGAGCGCATCGTTCTTTCGGGTACCGAGGTGAAGAACCGGCTCGCACTCAACGAGTCGATCCCCAAAGAGTTCAGCCGGCTCCCGGTAGCCGAGGTCCTGCGGGACGCACTGCGGACCGAAAGCGGCGATTCCTGACCGCGGTCTTAACCGGCCGCCGGCACCCTGCTGGTGCAAAAGGCGCACCTGGCCGCCCCGATGGGGATCGAGCTCAGACACTCCGGGCAATCCCGGGTGGCCGACACCACGTCCGGCTCGGTCTTGCGGTTTGCCATCAGCCGGTTGAGGGGCTTGACGACAAAAAAGAAGATTGAAGCCGACACCAGCACGAATGCAATCAGGGAGTTCAGGAACAGGCCGTAGCTTAGCGTGGCCGGTCCCACCGACAGCTGCAGCTCCCTGAAGTCGGGGACCCTGAAGATACCGGTCAGCGGGGTCAGGACGTTCTCCACCAGTGAAGTGATGACCGCCCCGAATGCCGCACCAACCACCACGCCCACCGCC
>DATLGP010000081.1:0-4325 GCA_035540395.1 Actinomycetota bacterium | reverse complement strand
CCGATGCCTACCGGGCGAACATCGAGTGGGAATACAAGCGCAACCGCGAGCGCTACTCGCTGCTCAACTGGGGCCAGCAGGCATTCAAGGACTTCCGCGTGGTCCCCCCCGGCATGGGCATCTGCCACCAGGTCAACCTGGAACATCTCAGCCGGGTGGTGATCGCCCGCGACGGGCTGGCCTTCCCCGACACGCTGGTGGGAACCGATTCCCACACGACCATGGTCAACGGCCTGGGAGTGCTTGGTTGGGGCGTAGGAGGCATCGAGGCCGAGGCGGCGATGCTCGGCCAGCCGATGTTCCTCACCGCCCCGGTAGTCGTAGGAATCCGTGCTACCGGCGCCCTGCCGGCCGGAACCACCGCTACCGACCTGGTTCTCACCCTCACCCAGATGCTGCGCAGCCACGGGGTGGTCGGCAAGTTCCTGGAGTTCTTCGGGGCCGGCCTCAGCAACCTCAGCGTGGCCGACCGGGCGACCATCGCCAACATGTCCCCGGAGTTCGGGGCGACATCCACCCTGTTTCCGGTCGACGAAAACACGCTCACCTATCTGCGGGAGACCGGCCGGAGGGATGCTGCCGACCTAGCAGAGAGGTACTGCGGCGAGCAGGGCCTGTTCCGGCAGGACCGAGACCCCGCCCCTGCCTTCACCGAAGTGCTGGAGCTGGACCTCTCCACGGTAGAACCGAGCCTGGCCGGTCCCAAGCGCCCGCAGGACCGGGTCGGGCTATCCGGCGTCTGGGGGTCGTTCAGGGACGCGTTCCTTACCGAGGATTCCAACGGAACCCCGGCCCGGGAGGTTGGCCGGTTCATCGCGGAGGGAGGCAATCCCGAGGGCAGGGACCTTCAGGCACCGCTCGCCGGCGGGCCCCCGCAGCAAACCGAGACCGGCCCCGGTTCGGAGATCAACCACGGCTCGGTGGTCATCGCGGCGATCACCAGTTGCACGAACACCTCGAACCCGTCGGTAATGATCGCCGCAGGCCTGTTGGCCAAAAAGGCGGTGGAGGCGGGCCTCGAGACCAAACCGTGGGTCAAGACCTCTCTGGCCCCCGGGTCCCGCGTGGTTACCGAGTACCTGGACCGGGCGGGACTGACCCCGTACCTGGAGGAACTGGGCTTCAATCTGGTCGGTTACGGGTGCACCACCTGCATCGGCAACTCCGGCCCGCTGGCCCCGGACATCGCCGAGGCGGTGGACGAGCGGAACCTGGCCGTTGTGGCCGTTCTCTCGGGCAACCGCAATTTCGAAGGCCGGATCCACTCCCAGGTGAAAGCCAGCTATCTCGCCTCGCCGCCCCTGTGTGTGGCGTACGCGCTCGCGGGAACCGTGCACCTGGACCTCAACCTCGATCCTTTGGGATACGACGAATCCGGAGAGGGCATCTACCTGGACGAGCTGTGGCCGGAACCCGATGAGATCCAGTACCTGATGACCAAAGCCATCTCGCCGGATCAGTTCGAGGACGAGTACAGCACGATCTTCGACGGAGACGAGAACTGGCGCTCGATGCCCGCTCCTGCGGGCGAGATCTACGCTTGGGACCCCGACTCCACCTACATCAAGGAGCCGCCGTTCTTTTTCGGGCTGACCTCGGACTTCACGCCGCCCGGCGACATCGTCGACGCGAGGGCCCTGGCGGTGCTGGGCGATTCGATCACCACGGACCACATCTCTCCGGCGGGCTCCATCTGGCTGAACTCCCCGACCGGCAAATACCTGCAGAGCCTCGGGGTGGCGCCCGGGGACTTCAACAGCTTCGGTTCACGCCGGGGCAACCATGAGGTGATGCTGCGGGGCACCTTCGGCAATACCCGGCTGCGCAACCGGATGGCTCCCGGCACCGAGGGCCCTCACACGGTCCACCTGCCCGACGGGAAACCGATGACCATCTACGATGCGGCCACCGCCTACGCAGCCGAGGGGGTGCCGCTGGTGATCATTGCCGGCAAGGAGTACGGGTCCGGCAGCTCGCGGGACTGGGCCGCCAAAGGCACGGCCCTGCTGGGCGTCAGGGCGGTCCTTGCCGAAAGCTTTGAGCGCATCCACCGCAGCAACCTGGTGGGCATGGGTGTGCTGCCGCTGCAGTTCGATCCGGGAAGTTCGGCCGACTCCCTCGGACTCACCGGACGCGAGCGCTTCACGATCCGCTCGGTGGGCAGCGAGGTTACTCCCGGCCGGCGGGTGAGCGTGGTCATCCAAAAAGAGGACGGGACCGAGTCATCGTTCCCCGCGACAGTGAGGATCGATGCCGAGGCCGAGCTGGACTACTACCTGAACGGTGGAATTCTTCAGATGGTGCTTCGCCAGCTGATCTCCTCCTGAAGCCGGGCGGCTTACTGGAGCCCCAGCTGCTTGAGGGCCTGCTGGACCGTTTCGCTATCCTCAACCTGGGCCCGAGGGGTGCCGTACGACATGGGCTCCTCCTCCTCTTCGGAAGCGTCGGTCATCGAGTCGGCGCCGGTCCGGGCGGGCGGCCGGTTCCCCACCGAATCCGCCAATCCGGGAATTCCCTTCAGCGCGGCCTGGACGGCCTCGCTGTCGGTGGATTCCGGAGGTGCCGCCGATTCGCCCGCCTGCTCTTCCTGGTCACTCATGGGTTTCTCCCTTCTAGACATGAGCGGCATCCGTCCGATGCGCTCGCAAAGTATCGGTTGAGCCGGCCGAGAACGCAAAGTTTCGCCGGTGGTTTAGCCTGTTGAGTCCTTGTTTAATCGTTAAGAAAGGCCCCGATGCATCTCTTCAACAAGTTCTCTACCCACTCAGCATCTGTTTTCAGCCGTCTTGGCGGGGGTCTGGCTGCTGCCGCGCTGCTCGCCGCCTGCGGAGGCGGGCCGGCCCTGGCGGGCGACGTCAAGAGCGGCCCCGCCCCGGGCGATGCCATGAAGATCGAGGCCGGCGACAATTTCTTCAAGCCGGGATCCCTCGCCCTCGCCCCCGGCGAGACGGTCACCGTCGAGGTTCGCAACTCCGGGAACCGGCCGCACGACTGGACCTCCGACGAGCTGGGTGTCAGCACCGGCGTGATCTCGCCCGGCGAGGTATTCCATGCCACGTTCACCGTGCCGGATGACAAGATCAAATACGTCTGCACCCTGCACTCGGGGATGGACGGCGAGATCGAAGTTGCCTAGACGGTCTAAATGACGGTGCTGTTCGTCCTCTGGGTTAGCATGGTCCCATGGTGAGACCAACGCGTTACCGCGCGTCCACACGCGCCCTTGCCCGTCGCCGGGCGTTGGGCCTTGCCTTGCTGATCCTTCTGATGGCAGGCGCCTGCAACCGAGGAGGCGATACCGCAGCCGAAGAGCCGGAGGCGACGCCCACAACTCAGAGGGGCTTGACCGCGAATGCCCCGGTCACCCTCAGGAGCGTCGGACCGGTGGTTGTCGGCATGACGCTCGACCAGATAGCCGCCGCAGCGGGCGTTGACCTCACCCGTCAGCCGGACTTCGATCAGGCGGTCGCCGAGAGCAACTGCGCCTACGTGAGCCCCTCGACGATACCGGGCTACGTTCCCCCACCCGACAGCGGAAACAAGTCGCCCCTGGCCTTCATGATCGTCGACGGCAAGCTGGCGCGTATCGACATCCTGGGAGGTGACTTCGCAACCCCGCAGGGAATCAAAGTGGGAAGCGAGGAGTCTGCGGTGCTGACTGCCTACGGCGATGGGGAACCGCTTCCGCCCCGGGCCTTCATCGGTCCGCCCTACCGCTACCTGACGGCCACGCCCAGAGACGCCGAAGACCAGAACTTTCGGATGGTGTTCGAATCCGACGGTGCCAAGGTGGTCAACTACCGGGTGGGTCAGCTTCCCCACGTCGAGCACAAGCAAGGCTGTATTCCCTAGCCGGGTGAGCTTTTTATCCGCCGGTCACGAAGCTGTCGATCTCCTCACCTGATACGCCCACAGCCCTCACCGAGATCGCCGATCCCTCAACCTGCACCACCAGGAAATGGTGGACCGGCAGGCAGACCCGCAACCAGGGCTGATCGTTGACGCAGGGGTACACCCGGGCCCCGCCCCCGCCGGAGACCACGTAGTCGATCCCATTGACCACGGCATGCTCGTAACCGTGGTTGTGGCCGCTCAGGACCAGGCTCACACCGTGCTGCTCGAACAGGGGGACCCAGCGGCGCTCGGCTTCCAGGTTGTTCTCGTGTAGACCCACCGTGAACGGGGGGTGATGGAACACCACGATCTTGACCTCAGCCCGTGATGCCGCCAGCTCGCCGGCCAGCCAGTCCTGCTGTGGCCCGTCCGCCGTTCGGTTCGAGTCCAGCATGAAGAACTGCGCGGACCCTATCGACCAGGTGTAGGTG
>DATLGP010000080.1:0-8045 GCA_035540395.1 Actinomycetota bacterium | reverse complement strand
ACCCCGGACGTAACCGGCACCGGGCCGGGCGGCCAAGCGACTCCGCAGGCAACCCCGACCCCAGGGGGGGCCGGAACCGCCGGAAACTAAGCAGCACGCAAGCGCAGGGCCGGTCCTCGAACTGGTCGGCGCTGACCAGGCCGGGGCCGCCAACTGGCGGCCCCGGCTTTGTTTTGGGCAAGGCGGGTAGGTTGGTCCCCATGGACACCACCACCATGACCGGCGTGTATCTTCCCGGGAACCGCCGGGTCGACCTCAGGCAGGTGCCGGTACCCCGTCCGGGACCCGCACAGGTCCTGGTCAAGGTCAAGGCCTCCACTATCTGCGGCAGCGACCTGCGGGCGATCTACCGGGAGAATCTCGGCGAAGGGCCACTGGCGTACCAGGGCGTGATCGCGGGCCATGAGCCTGCAGGCCAGATCGTCGAGGTAGGCCCCGGTTGCAAACGCTTTCGCGTGGGCGATCGGGTAACGCTGTACCACATTGCCGGGTGCGGGGCCTGTGCGGACTGCCGATCCGGCTACATGATCGGATGTGCCTCCCCGGTCCGGGGTGCGTACGGCTGGCAGCGCGACGGGGGCCACGCCGATTACCTCCTGGCGGACGAGAGCACCTGCGTTCCGCTTCCCGACTCACTCAGCTACCTCGACGGGGCGTGTGTGGCCTGCGGCTTCGGCACGGCCTACGAGGCCCTGTGCCGGGCCGGCGTCTCCGGGCGGGACCGGGTGCTGATCACCGGCCTGGGACCCCTGGGGCTTGCCGCCGGACTGCTTGCTCGCGCCATGGGGTCCCGCCGGGTGATCGGGCTGAGCGGTACCGAACAGCGGCGCAGGCTCGCCCTCGAGCTGGGGGCAGTGGACGAGGCCCACAACCCGACTGCGCAGCCGGGCCTGCTGGCGGACCTGACGGAGGGCGAAGGCTGCGAGGTGGCGATCGAGTGCTCGGGTACGAATGCCGCCCGGGTGACAGCCCTGCAGGGAACCCGCCGCTGGGGCAGGTGTGTCTTTTTGGGGGAGGGCGGATCGGTCGAGCTGGACATAAGTGAGTGGCTGATCCATCCGCAGATCACCCTCATCGGGTCGTGGGTGACCAGCGCACCGCGAATGGAGGAGCTGACCCGCCTTCTGGTGCTGTGGAATCTGCATCCCCAGGTCATCGTCACCGACCGGTACGCGTTGGGCGATGCGGCAGAGGCCTACCGGGTTGCCGACGAATCTGTCGGCGGCAAGGTTGGCATCGTGATGGATGACTAGAGTGCCTGCCCTGGGCGCAGCCCAGATGTCTCATCGATCGCGGGTTTGGGTAAGTGAGGGGCGTGACCACGTCTCGAGTTGAGCTGAATAACCCGAGCCGCGGGGGGCCGACGCCCTTCCGGCTCGGATCCCGGGCCGTCGGGCGCCCTTCAGGATCCGCAGTAGCCGCGGGGGGCGACCTGGTGTCGAGCCGGGCGTCGAGCCGGGCGGTACGGTTCGAGGTCCAGACGGCTTGAGTGTGGACCGTACCCAGGAGTCGCTGGCGAAGATTGAACAAGTCCGAAGCTGGCTCGGCGGGTCCGGCCTGGCCGGGGTCCTCCTGGAATCCAATGCCGGCTTCTCGTGGGTAACCGCCGGGGGAGAGGGCTACGTCGTCGTTTCCGAGGACGGCGCCGCGGCAGCGGTGCTGATTACGCCCGATCGGGCAGCCGTCCTCACCCCGAACATCGAAGCCGCACGGCTCGCCGACGAGGAGTTGCCCGAGGGCTGCTTCGAGGTGGTCGAGTATCCCTGGCATGCGCCGGGCAGCCGGGGCGAGCTGATCTCCGGGATTGCCGGCACCGGCACGGTCGGGTCTGACTCGCCTTCGAATGAGATGCCGGCCGCAGGCCCGGGATTGAAGGAGCTGCGACGGGTGCTCGTCCAGCCCGAGATCGACCGGTGCCGGGAACTGGCACAGGACGCGGCTTTCGTAGTCGAGTCTGCGTGCCGGGCGGTGTCCCCGAAGGACAGCGAGCTGGAGATGGCCGCCCGGGTCTCTGCTCTGTGCTACGAGCGGAACATTCTGCCGGTGGTGAACCTCGTGGCCGCCGACGACCGCATCAGCCGTTACCGTCACCCGCTTCCCACCAGCATGCGTGCCGCCCGAACCTTTCTAGCGGCGCTGACCGCCCGGCGCGCAGGCCTGCATGCGTCGGTCACCCGGACCGTCTGCTTCGGAGACCCGGATCCCGAGCAGGCCGGGCGGCATGCCGCGTGCGCTCGAATCGACGCTCGGATGATCGGCGCCAGCCGCCCGGGCACCGCCCTGTCGAAGGTGCTGGCCGAGGCGGCGGCTCAGTACGAAGCCGAGGGCCATCCCGACGAATGGAGGAACCACCACCAGGGCGGCACCACCGGTTACGCCGGCCGGGAGGTCTTCGCCACCCCGGACGAGGAGTACCAAATCAAAGCCGGCCAGGCGCTGACCTGGAACCCGTCGGTCGCCGGTGCGAAGTCCGAGGACACGATCCTGGTGACCGACCGGGGGACCGAGGTCCTCAGCACGAGCGGCCACTGGCCGATGCTGGAGGTGGATGCGGGAGGCGGGACTTTGGGAAGGCCGGGACTCCTGGTCAGGTAACGGCCGCGCGGGGAGGGCCCCCACCCGCCCGTGCTTCGGTGCCGGCCGGCACCCGGCCCGACCGGGGATACCTCAGCTGCCGGCGGCGACCAGGCGGATCCTGTTCCCGGGCTGACCCTGCGCCACCAGGCGCAGGTCCTCGGAATGAACAACCCCGCCGACGGTGTACCCGCCGACGGTGGGTCCCTCTGCCATGAGGACGATCGGCCGTCCGTCGGGAGGCACCTGGATGCATCCGGGAACCAGCGGCTCGGACAGCAGGTCGGCTCGCCCGCCCGCGACCGAGCCACCTTCGAGCTGGTAGCCCATCCGGTCCACCCGGTTGCCGACGGTGAACTCCCCTGACAACCCTCCGTACACCCGTACGTCCCCCGACATCGGCGGCGCCACCACCGGCTGCGGCTCGACGTGGTCGTGGCCGGCGCCGAGGACCGCTCCGGGGGCCAACCACGATCCGATACCTTCCCGCACGCTGGCCGAGCGGCTTCCCATCACGATCGGGGCGTCGACCCCACCGCCCAGCGCCAGGTAGCTCCACATTCCCTCGGCCGGGCTGCCCAGCTCGAACCGGTCGCCCGGCTCCGCCTCGATAGTCTGCCACCACGGCGCCCCGGACCGAAAGGCGCCGCCGAACGCGATGGTGCCCCCGGGGGCGGTGATCTCGACCACCAGCAGGCCCGGCCCGAACTCAATGCCAGCGGCACCCGCCGCCGCTCCGGCGGCCCGGTTTGTCGCCCGCAGAGACGCGGTGTCCATGGCGCCCGAGCGGCCGAACCCCTGCATCCGGCTGCCGTACCGGCCCTGGTCCTGGATGCTGGTTGCGATCGCGGGGCCGACGATGCGGATCATCGGGGGGCGAACCTCACCCGGTCGCCGGGGACCATCGTAGGCAGCTCGGCCGCCTTGCCGATGATCCTCCACCCGCCGGGGCGGGGCCGGCCGTAGATGCCGGTCTGGCGGCCGCCTATTGCCACCGATCCTGCGGCAACCGAGCGCCGGGGTTCGTCCATCCGGGGTACGGCGAGGTCCTCGGCCACGTCCGACAGGTAGACGAAGCCGGGGGAGCCGAGCAGCCGTACGTCGTAGGTGGCAGCCGAATGCCGGGTGATCAGCGTCTGCGGGTCGGTCCCCAGGTAGTTGCACACCCATTCGAGGTCCTCCCCGTCGTAGGTCAGCTCCACGCGGTGCAGCGTCCCCTCAGCCGGCTCCACGTCGGCCATCATGCCGGGAACGGCGGCTTCGACCCTGTCCAGGTGCGGGGTCTCGATCAGCACGCTGGTCAGCCCGGGACAGGCGTCCAGCACTCCTTCGATACGGGTGGCGGCCCTGGCGAGGGCGGTCAGCAAAGCGGTGAGCTGCGACGACGGCTCGGCATGGAAACGAACCAGCAGGGCGCGGTCCCCCAGCATCTCGACCGTGAAGCCGGAGCCCGTCACGCTTCGATCCTCATGCCTGCCGCTTCCAGGCTCTCCCGGGCCGCGCGAGCCAGCGACACCGCCGACAGCGAATCGGAATGGATGCACAAGGAGTCGACGACCTGCGCCAAACGGACCGCCTGCTCCCGGGCCCGTGAGGAATCGGTGATGAGGGCCCCCGGCTCGCCGCGGGGAACCAGGGTTCCGTCGGCCCGGTAACCCCGGTCCAAAAAGCCTTCGGCGATGACCGGCGGGCCGTCGCCCGGGAGGTGGTCGAGCGCGCGGGCCGAAGCCAGCAGCATCAAGGGCAGCCCCAGGAGCCCGGCGACGGTCGCGACCGCCCGCGCCACTTCCGGGTCGACGGCCGCGTCGTTGTACAGCGCGCCGTGCGGCTTCAGGTAGGCGACTACGGTCCCGGTCTGAAGGGCGGCTTCCTGCAGGGCCGACACCTGTTCGCCCACGCAGTCGACAAGTGCCTGGGCACCCATCGCCATTGAAGTCCGTCCGAAGTTCTCCCGGTCCGGGTACGAGGGATGAGCGCCCGCCCGAAGGCCCAGCTCCCGGGCGATCTGCAGCGTCCGGCGCATGGTCGCGATGTCGCCGGCGTGGCCCCCGCAGGCGATGGAGGCAGACGACATCAGCTCCATCACCGCCCGGTCGCGCTCCACCGGCAGACCTTCGCCGACGTCGGCGTTGAGGTCGATCCGGCGCTTCCTGTCGGTCACGGCCCGAGGCTACCGGTACCGGACGAAGTCCCGGAGCACGAACTGGCCGATGTCGTGACCGGCGGCGTGGAACACCCGCCCCCCGGTCAGCTCGGCGAGCTGGTCCATGAAGCGGGTCAGGGCCTCATCCTCCTCCAGCATGTAGATGTTGAGGGTGATGCCCGATCCGGACAGCCGGGCTGCCTCGGCCAGTGTCTTGTGGATGGTTTCGGGGGTGGGCGGCCAGCGGAAGGTCGCCTCGACGCCCCCGTCGTATCCGTCCACCAGGTGGGCGGTGGGCTCGCCGTCGGTGACCATGATGACCTGCCGGGTGGCCCCGGGGTGCTCCGACAACAGGCGGCGGGCCAGAAGGAAGGCGTGCTGCATGTTCGTCCCGTATACCCGCTCTATCGTCCCTTCCACGGTCAGCGCCCGGGGTTCCAGCCGGCGGGCGTAATCGGAGAAGCCGATCAGATACAGGTCGTCCTGGGGGTATTTCCCCTCGATGAGCGCATGGAGCGCCAGGGCCATCTTCTTGGCTGCGACCCAGTGTCCCCTCAGCGGCATGGAGAACGACAGGTCCAGCAACAGCGCGGTCGCCGTGCGGGTGCGTGACTCCGCTACGACTAGCTCGAAATCGTCCGGTTGCAGCTTGACGCCCTCATCACTGCGGGGCCGGGAGACGCTCCGGGTAACCGCGTTGAAGACGGTCTTTTGGACCGAGATCTCACCGTGGTCCTCGTCGAACCGCCAGGGCCGGGTGGCTCCGGTGGGTTCGGCCGGCCCGCCGGTGCTGCGGTCCTCGTGGGAGCCCGGGCGGTCGTGCTGCAGCACCTCGAACACCTTCACCAGCGCCCGCTCGCCCAGCCGGCGGATACCCCGGGCGGTCAGTTCCAGCCTTCCGCCCTCCCGGGCCAGCATTCCCGCTTGCTCCAGGGCTTTCTCAATCCGCTTCAGCTCCCGCAGGTCGGAAACCGCCCGCTCGTCCAGGGCGCGCTGCAACTTCGCCTCGTCCACGTCGGCAATGCTCGCCCCGGCGTGGCGGCCCCGAAGGGCCTGCTCCACCTCCTCCATCTCGCCCAGTCGCTCGAAAGCATCGGCGGTCTCCGACAGGCCCATCGGCTCCTCGCCGGATCCATGGACCCCCTCTCCCCACGGCAGGTTCGGCGCCAGGGCCTCCAACTGCTGGGCGAGCATCGACATCTCGAACTCGAAGTCCATGTCGTTCATCACCGCACTCTGAAGCTCCTGCAACTCCCGCCGCTGCTCGGGCGACAGGCCGGCCAGCAGCCGGCTCATCGCCGCCATCCGGTTCGCCAGCACCTCCAGCAGCTCATCGAGGTCCTGCGGCCTCTCCGGGAACATGTCGCCGTAACGCTGCATGAAGCCGTCGAAGTCGTAGGGCTCACCTTGGTTGCGGGCCTGGATCATCGCGTTCAGCTCGGTGAGCATCTGTCGCATCCGGGCGACATCCTCGGCGCCGACGTTCCGCATTGCCCCCATCAGCTTTCCGAACTGGGCCTGCAGGACCTCGCGGCGGATGTCCTCGACCAGGCTGTCGAACGCCTCCTGCGCCCCGGGGTCGGCGAAGTGGTAGCTCATCAGCTGGCGGATCGCCCCCGCCGGCGAGGTGGGCATCAGGTCCAGCTGCATCTCCTTCAAGCGGGCATCCTGGGAACGATCGTCTGCCAGAGCGGCCCTTTCCTGGTCGAGGATGGCCTTCAGCCGGCCCGAGAACCGGCTTACGGACGAGTTGGTGTTGGTCTTCTCCGCCCATCGCCGGCGGGCTTCCGCCATCCGACGGGACAGGTCGTCCAGACCCCGCATGCGGCCGGGAATGCCCCGCCGCATCAGCCTTTGAAGGGCCCGTTCCGGGCCGAGGCCCGACAGCAGGTCGTCGGAAATCTCGTCGACGAGGTCCGAATCCTCTATCTCGTCGTCGTCGAAGCTTTGAGTTCCGTCCCAGCGGGAGTAGTCGGACCGCACCGGTGGCTCTTTCCTAGCCGCCGTAGCGCCAGGAGCGGGGTCCGGTTCCGGCCTTGTTGACCCTACGGGCCAGGTGCAGGCCCTCCAGGGCAAACTCCACCGCCGAGGCCGCCGCCGCCGGACTCTCCTCGGTAAGCCCGAGGCGCAGCAGCGTCTCCTGCAGCTCCGGCACGTCCCCGAACTGGGCGAGGAACTCCTCCGCGCCTTGCTCGTCGGAGCTGGTTATCACCATTCCGGTGTCGAAGCGGGAGATCCAGGGCCCGAAGTCCTGTCCCCCAAGCCGCCGGCGGAAGACCTCTGCGATGGCTGCCCGAAGGCACACTTCGAGAATCCGCCGCTCCCGGCCCTCCTCCATGGTGTCGAACTCGATCCGGCCCATCGACGAATCGATCACCGTCCACAGCTCGAGCGGGCGCGGGACCGCCACCGGCTCGCCGGCCAGAACCGCCCGGCGCAGCGCGCCGGCCATCAGGGTCTCCAGGTTGCCGATCGAGTAGCGGACCGAAACACCGCTGCGCTGGTTGATCTTCGGTGAATGGCGCAGCTGAGCTGTGAACTCGGCCAGCACCTCCTTCAGGAACACGGGGACGTAAACCGGGATGCCGACGTCCGGCGGAGCCGCTTCCTGGTCCATGATCGCAATCTCGTCGGCCGGGTCCTCCGGGTAGTGGGTACGAACCTGGGTGCCGAAGCGGTCCTTGAGCGGAGAGATGATGCGGCCGCGGTGCGTGTAGTCCTCCGGGTTGGCGCTGGCCACCAGGATCAGGTCCAGCGGAAGGCGCACTTTGAAGCCGCGGATCTGAACGTCGCGCTCCTCGAGGATGTTGAGCAGCGACACCTGGATTCGTTCCGGAAGGTCCGGCAACTCGTTGATCGCCAGGATCCCCCGGTGGGTCCTCGGAATCAATCCGTAGTGGATGGTCATCTCGTCGGACAGGTAGCGGCCCTCGGCGACCCGAATCGGATCGACGTCTCCGATCAGGTCGGCAACCGACGTATCCGGAGTGGCCAGCTTCTCCGAGTAGCGCTGGTCCCGGGAAATCCACGCTACCGGGGTGGCGTCACCATCCTCGGCTACCCGAGCCCGGCAGCCGGCGCAGATCGGCCGGAAGGGGTGGTCGTTTATCTCGCAGCCGGCAATCACCGGAATCGACTCGTCGAGCAACTCGACCAGCGACCTGATGAGCCTGGTCTTGGCCTGGCCGCGCTCGCCGAGGAGGATGATGTCGTGTCCGGCCAGGACGCCTCTTTGGAGGGCCGGCAGGACCGAGTCCGAGAACCCCCTGATCGACTGGAACATCGGCCGGCCGGCTCCCAGACGGCGGGCGAGGTTGGAGCTGAGCTC
>DATLGP010000079.1:0-3637 GCA_035540395.1 Actinomycetota bacterium | reverse complement strand
GCCCGGGGATACCCCCGAGACGCGGCGCGTGCCGGGGGACGCAGCGCGGAAGCGGCCTGGGCTCTCCGAGGTTCCCAAGCCGGCAGCCGGCGGGCGGCGCTCTGCTGCCCGCAAGCCGCACTCCAGGCGCTGGTTTGGCCTAAAAGAACTCTTCTGCTCGTCCCCCATGCGCTGTACCGGCGGGTTGCTGCTGGTGTCCGCGGTTGTGTTCGGGCTGGTGCTGCTGAACATCTCGGTGGCGCAGACCTCCTTTTATCTGTCCGATCTGCAGCGCGAAGCGGCAGAGCTGCAGTCCGAGCAGCGGCGCCTCCGGTACGAGCTGGCCAAGGCGGAAGCCCCCGGCAAGATCGTCGAGATGGCGAGCTCTCTCGGCCTGGTTCCCCCTGCCTCCCAGGAATACCTGGAGGGTCCCTCGATCCTGGTGGGCGACCGACAGCCGGCCGGCGGCGGGGACCCCGAGCCCTCGGGGAGGCCCTCCCGCTAGGGGGACCCAACCATGGCTCGCGTCCGGTCCACTCTTCGGCTCGTCACCCTGCTGTGCCTGCTGCTATCAGGCTCCGGCGTGGTGGCCGCCCGCCTCTTTTGGCTCCAGGTCATGGATTCCAACCGCATGAGCGCCATGGCCGCGGAACAGCGCCTTCGTACCCTCACTCTGCCGGCACAGCGTGGTTCTATTCTTGCGTCCGACGGTACGGAACTGGCGATCTCCATGGATACCCAGACGGTGTACGCCAGTCCCCGGGAGGTAATGGATGCCCGGGCGGCCGCCGAGGCCCTGGCACCGATCCTTGCCGTCGACACCGGCAAGCTCGAGACGAAGCTGTCGGGTGATTCCGGGTTTGTCTACCTGGCCCGCCGGCAGGACGTCGAGATCGGCGACCAGGTGAAGGCCTTGAAGATCCCCGGCATCGGTCTGCTGCCCGAGCCCAAGCGTTTCTATCCGTCCGGTCCGCTGGCCGCCCAGGTGCTGGGTTTCGTTGGGGACGAGAACAAGGGATTGGGCGGTTTGGAGAGCGCCTACGACGCCCTTTTGACCGGCGTCCCCGGCAAGGCGGTCACCGAGCGGGATCCGGCCGGACGGGTGATCCCGGTGGGGGTCTCCTCGGTTCAGGACGCGGTGCAGGGCAACGACCTGATTCTGACCATCGACAAGCAGATCCAGTACGAAGCCGAAGCTGCCCTGGCGCGGGCGGTCAAGGCGTGGAGCGCGCATGGAGGAACGATCATCGTGATGGAACCTTCCACCGGGGACATCCTGGCGATGGCGAACAACCCGACTTTCGACCCGAACGACCTGAGATCCAGCGACGCCGGTGCCCGGCGCAACCGGGCAGTGGTCGATGTGCTGGAGCCCGGATCGGTCAGCAAGATGGTCACCGCTGCCGCAGCCCTGGAGAGCCGGGTCACAACTCCCGACGAGGTGATGCGGGTGGACGACAAGCTGAAGATCGGATCGAAGCTGTTCACCGATTCGCATCCCCACCCGGTCCAGCACCTGTCGTTCTCGCAGGTCATCCAGTCCTCGTCCAACGTGGGCACGATCAAGGTTGCCGAGCGGTTGGGCAAAGAGGGCCTCCACGAGTACCTGGGTCGTTTCGGCTACGGCCGCAAGACCGGGTTGAACTTCCCGGGTGAGTCGGCCGGCATCCTGCCCGACCCGGAGAAATGGTGGCAGACATCGCTCGGGACGATCGCGATCGGTCAAGGAGTGGCCGTGACCCCATTGCAGATGGCTAGGGCCTACGCCACCCTGGCGAACGACGGCGTGGAAGTGCCCCCGAACCTGATCAAAGCGACCAGGGACGCCGGCGGCAGGAGTCACCCTGCCAAACCGCCGCAGGGCACCCGGGTGATCCAGGCCGAGACCGCCAGAACGCTGACCGAGATGCTGGTGGGCGTCACCGACTCCCGGCCCGGCACCGGCAGCGCTGCGGCGATCCCGGGATACCGGGTCGCCGGTAAGACCGGTACGGCTCAGAAGCCCCGGCTGGGAGCCGCAGGCTACTCGGGGTACATGGCGTCGTTCGTGGGCTTCGCCCCGGCCGACGACCCCCGGCTGGTAGTTTCGGTGGTCCTGGACGATCCGGTCCCGTTCCTTGCCGGGGAGACCGCGGCGATAACCTTCAAGGAGGTAATGCAGTTCTCGCTGCGCCGCCTGGGCGTCCAGCCCGAAACCGGAAGGGTGGTGCAGGGGACGACCCTCGGGGCGCCTCCGGCAGAGTAGTGCCCGGCAGTTTCTGCCGCCGGCCTTCAACGGTGAGAGGTGGTTGTCACCCTTGTGCCCCGGGGCGCAGCCGGGGAGCCCCGGTAATGGGATGCTCTAGGTCATGAATCTACGGGCAGTGGCGAGCACTCTCGGATGCGCGACGCCGGATCGGGCCGGCGACATCGAGATTGCCGATCTTGCTTACGACTCCCGGACGGTCCAACCGGGAAGCCTGTTCTTCTGCGTCCCGGGCGCCCGGGAAGACGGGCATGCCCATGCCGTTCAGGCCGTTCAGGCCGGAGCCGCCGCGCTGGTGGTGGAGCGGCGGCTCTCTCTGCCCGACCGGCCGGTGCCCCAGTTGATCGTGGAGAGCAGCAGGGAAGCGATGGGCGTCCTGGCCGCGCCGTTTTTCGGTCATCCGAGCCGGACCGTGGCGGTGGCCGGCGTCACCGGCACCAACGGCAAGACCACCACCACCTACATGCTCGAGTCGATCTTCCGCGCCACCGGAGAAGAGGCAGGACTCATCGGGACGGTCGAGACCCGGGTGGCCGGCAGGTCCGAGCCTGCGGCCCGCACCACGCCCGAAGCAGTGGACGTTCAGCGCCTGCTCGCGCGGATGGCGGCGGCGGGCGTGACCAGGTGTGCGATGGAGGTCACCTCGATTGGGATCGAAAGCGGACGCACCGCGGGAATTGCATTCGATGTAGCAGTCTTTACGAACCTGACCCACGACCACCTGGATCACCACGGCACCATGGACGCCTACTACGCCGCAAAGGCCAGGTTGTTCACCTCGCCCGGGCCCAGAGCAGCCGTCATCAACACCGACGATCCCTATGGGAGGCGCCTGGTGGGCGAGCTGCCCTACACCCCGCTGCGGTTTGCTGTGGCGGCCGAGGCGGACGTGTTGGCGGCGGACCTGGTCCTGGACCGGCGGATCTCTCGGTTCCGGGCGGTTGGGTGCGGTCTGGACCTTCCGCTGACTATTCGGATTCCCGGGCTGTTCAACGTGTCGAATGCCCTGGCCGCCGCGGCCGCTGCGGTGAAGATGGGGATTGCCCCAGAGGCCATATCCGGGGGCCTGGAGGCCCTCGATGCGGTGCCCGGCCGGTTCGAGCCGGTGGACGAAGGCCAGGACTTCCTCGTCGTAGTCGACTACGCTCACACCCCGGATGCCGTTGCGAACGTGCTCGCAGCCGCCCGTGAGCTGACCGACGGAAGGGTGATTGCCGTCTTCGGCTGCGGCGGAGACCGGGACCGGGCCAAACGGCCCGAGATGGGAAGGGCGGCCGCCGGGCTGGCGGATGTGGTTTTTGCCACCTCCGACAACCCGAGGAGCGAGGAGCCGGGGGCGATTCTGCAAGAAATCGAACAAGGCCTTGCCGGGGCACCACCTCCGGAGGGATACCGGATAATCGCGGACCGGGC
>DATLGP010000078.1:0-3918 GCA_035540395.1 Actinomycetota bacterium | reverse complement strand
AGCCGGCAGGCGGGACGGCGGCCGAGCCGGCAGGCGGGACGGCGGCCGAGCCGGCAAGCGAGACGGCGGCCGAGCCTGCGCAGGGAGATGGGACGGTTTCAGCCACGGAAACAGATGACGAGGCCAAATCCGGCGCGACCTCAGCAGTGGCTTCGGATCTGCTTGCACCGGCCGAGGCCGACTCCCCGGCAGAGCCCGAGGTTCCTCAACCGAGGCCCGAGGACGACACGCCCCCCGGCGCTGCCGGCGTCCTGGCGGAGCCGGTGGCTCCGGAGACCACGGCGCCCGAGGACCGCTCAGCGGTTCAGGTACTCGACCCTTCGCCGTCCGGCCCGGAATCGCCCGAGGGCGAGGCAACTGGGAACGAGGAGCGCCCGGCACCGTAGAGAGCGCTCAGGCGGGACGAAGCGGCCTCGAATTGCTTTCCGGCGTGGTAGGACGACCGCACAAGGGGGCCCGACTCCACCCACGCAAAGCCCAACGCCCTACCGGCCTGCCCATACCGGTCGAACTGGTCGGGCGTCACCCACCTGTCAACCGGAAGGTGGTGGTCTACCGAAGGCGCCAGATACTGGCCGATGGTCACCAGGTCCACCCCTGCCTCGCGGAGGTCGGCGAGGCACTCCAGGATCTCGTCGTCGGTCTCGCCCATCCCGACGATGAGGTTGGACTTGGTGGGAAGGGCCGGGTTCATCTCCTTCGCCAGACGCAACACCTCGAGTGACCGCTCGTACCGGAAGCCGGGCCGGACCCTACGGTGAAGCCGCCGGGAGGTCTCGAGGTTGTGGGCGAACACGTCGGGACCGGCCTCCACCACAGTCCGAACTGCCTGCGGCCTGCCTTTCAGGTCTCCGGTCAGCACCTCCACCCGGCACGCCGGGATGCGCCGGTGGACCGCTCGGATCGTAGCGGCCCAGATGCCGGCGACTTCAACCGGCGAGGCGTCGTCCCGTTCAACCCCGGTCACCACGGCAAAATTCAGGCCCAGATGCTCCACCGCCGCCGCCACCCGTTCCGGCTCGGCGAAGTCAAGCGGCCCGGGCTTGCCCGTCTCGATGTCGCAGAAGCCGCAGCGCCGGGTGCACCGGCCTCCCAGGATCAAGAAGGTGGCCTCCTTGGCCTCCCAGCATTCGTAGATGTTGGGGCATGAGGCCTGCTCGCAGACCGTGTGCAGATCCAGGTCCTTGACCAGGTGTTTCAGCTCGCCGTAGTTGCGGCCGGTGCGAAGCTTGGTTTTCAGCCAGGGTGGCCGGGCCACCCGCGCAGGCGCGGCCCCCAGGGCTTGCCGGGTGGGTATCGAATCTCCCAGAAAGACGCCGCTCAACGCAGTGGGTCAAGCCCGCCGGGTCGTGTCTCCGAGACGATCTCGTGACAAACCCGAACCACGTCGTAGACATTGGGCTTGGAGAAGTAACCGCCGTCGATCCCGTAGGGAGACCGGTTTGCCTTGGCGGTAAGGGTACGGGGGGAGGCGTCGAGGTACTGCCAACCCTGCTGGTCCTCCAGGACCTGCTGCATCATGTAGGCCGAAGCACCGCCGGGGACATCCTCATCCAGGAACAGCACCGCGTTGGTCCTTTTCAGCGACTCGCATATCGCGTGAGGGATGTCGAACGGGTTCAAGGTCTGGACATCGATTATCTCTACGTCGATCTCGAACTCCTCCAGCACTCGGGCGGCCTCAAGGGCCACGTTGCAGCACTCCGCATAGGTAACGATCGTCAGGTCGGATCCGGCTCTCAGGGTTTCGGGTATCCCCAGAGGGACCGTGAACGAGCCGATGTTGTCGGGCAGCCGCTCCTTGTTGCGGTAGCCACGCATGACCTCGATCACGATACCCGGATTATCGGATTGCATCAGCGTGTTGTAGAAACCTGCGGCCCGGGTCATGTCCCGGGGAACCGCCAGGTAGATGCCCCGGCAGGAGTGAAGGATCATCGCCATCGGCGAGCCGGTGTGCCACATCCCGTCGAAGCGGTGGCCCTTGGTGCGCACGATCACCGGCGCCTTCTGGCCCCCGGCCGACCGGTAGTGCAGCGTGGCCAGGTCATCCATCATGGTCTGCAGGGCGAAGGGCAGGTAGTCGAGATACTGGATGTCCACCAGGGGTCTCAGCCCCCGAATGGCGGCTCCTATCCCCTGTCCGAGGATCGTGGCCTCGCGAATGCCGGTGTCGGTCACCCTGAGATCGCCGTATCTGGTATTCAGGTCCTGGAAAACCAGGTTCACGTCTCCCAGCTTTCCGACGTCCTCCCCCACTATGAAAAGCCGGGCATTTTTCTTCAGGTGATGATCGAAGCACCGCTGAAGAACCAGCCGGCCGTCAACGACTGCCGAGGTCTGGGAGTACGCAGGCTTTTTTTCCGCCACCCTCAGCGGGGACTCGTCGGACTCGCTGTAAAGGTGCGAGTTGAACAGCCGGTCGTTCTCGCGCTCCATCCGGTCGACGTGGCCGGCAAGCCGGTCCTTGGCCGGTCCGCGGTGGTCCCTGGCCGCCACCAGAGCCTGAAACAGCGTTGTATGGATCAACCTGCGAGTCAGCCGCTCGGGCTTACGCAGCGCATCAACCAGGTCGGGCAGTCCGCGGGAGTCGTCCAGTTCGTCGCACAGGTCGCCCAGCAGCTCCAGAGCCGCCCTCTGCTCCCCAAGGAGGGGCTCCAGGTGGGCCGACCATGCGGCCTGCCGCTGTCCTTCAACCACCCCCTGGTTCTCCAGCTCCAGCTCGTCCAGCAGCTCGGGGGAAAACAGACCAGTCGCCTCCATCCAGGCGCGCATGCGGGTGAGGGGATCGTGGTCGCGCTCGGACGCCAGGCGCTCCTTCGACTTGTACCGTTCGTGGCTTCCGCTCGACGAATGACCCTGGGGCTGGGTCATCTCGATCACGTGGAACAAGGCGGGGATGTGGCGGGCCCGGACCCGCTCTATTGCGCGGGGATAGGTCAGGCTCAGCCGGGGATAGTCCCATCCCTTCAGCACGTAGATGTCCAGCCCGGTTCCGGTTCTCTGGTCCCACTCGAAACCGCGCAGCGCCTCGCTGATCGACCACCTGGTGGTCTGCAGCTCGTTGGGGACCGAGATGCCGTACCCATCGTCCCACACCGAGATGGCCATGGGCACCTGCAGCACGCCGGCGGCGTTCACCGCTTCGAAGAACACCCCCTCGCTGGTCCCCGCGTTCCCGATGGTGCCGAACGCCACCTCGTCTCCGTGGTTGGAGAACCCCTTCATCCCCTTCGCGAGCGCCGGCTCGTTGCGGTACAGCTTGGAGGCGTAGGCAAGCCCCAAAAGCCGTGCCATCTGGCCGGCGGTGGGCGACACATCGGTGCTGGAATGCTTGCCCGACGTCAGATGTCCGAACTTGCCGGAATCGTCGAGAAGACGGGTGCCGAAGTGGTTGTTCATCTGTCTACCGCCGGTGGCGGGTTCGGCGGAGATGTCTGCCGTCCCGTAGAGCTGAGCGAAGAACTTGCGCAGGTCCGACATTCCGGTGGCGAACATGAATGTCTGGTCCCGGTAGTAGCCGGCCCGGAAGTCACCGTTGCGGAATGCCCGGGCCATGGCCAGCTCGGCGACTTCCTTGCCGTCGCCGAAGATGCCGAAGGTCGCCCGGCCGGCCCTCACCTCCCGGGTTCCGGCGAGCGACGCCAGGCGGCTTTGGTGGGCAATCCGGTAGTCGGCCAGGATCTCAGCCGGACTGAGCGACGGGCCGTTGGGCTCCAGTTCCACCCGGGGGCCCTCCAGCTGGCGCACATCAGCCACGGGCGGCCACCTTGCCGACGGGTTTTTGGGCGAGCGATTCCGGAACCGGCTCCAGTCCGAGATCACCAATGGTGGCGGGTTGGACCCGGCGGCCCAGTGACGAAGCGAGGTGTCCGGCAAAGACCGAAGCCACGTCGTCGATCGACACCGGCCGGCCCA
>DATLGP010000077.1:0-5036 GCA_035540395.1 Actinomycetota bacterium | reverse complement strand
CCTTCACCTCTTCGATGCTCTTCTTGCCGAAGTTCGGGATGGCCGACAGCTCCGCCTCGGTCTTCGAGATCAGGTCGCCGATCGTCTCGACACCCACCCGCTTGAGGCAGTTGTAGGAGCGCACGCCCAGCTCGAGCTCCTCGATCATGATGTCGTGCATCCCGCCGCCGACGGGCGGCTCCTCGGGGGCCTGCTCGCCCAGGAGGCGGAGCACGCCGGGGCCGATGTCGCTTACTGCGACGATGCCCGGCCTGAGGGTGGTAGCCGAGGTCAGCCAGCCACCCTCCTCGGCCCCGACCCCTGCCATGAGGGCTACGGTCAACACCTCGGGCCTGGCCGGGCCTACACCCTCGGTGGCCACGACGACCAGCGTGTCCTGCTCCAGGTCCACCAGTCGGGTGATCCCGGCGAGAACCCGGTCGTCCCGCCGCACCGCTTCCCGGATCTCGGCCGCCCGGCCCTCGGCAACGTCGACATTACGCAGACGGGCGTTGGCAACCCGGCTTTCCCGGTAGGTGTCCGATACCTCGATCAGAGAAACGTCGGTGGATTCGATCACCCGGGCGGCGGCGTCCAGCAGGACGTCCGGGTCGGCTCGAAAGCCGTTCAGAGTCCCAGGGTCCGCCACCCGCAACTCGTCGCCCACCTCCGCCACGTCGACAAAACCGCTCAGGTCGGCAAGCGCCAGGGCGCCGAATCTGCGGCGCTCGATCCCCACACCCTCCCGGGTGGTGGCGGTGGGATACACGAACCCGCCGTCCGAGTTACCGGCAACGCCGGTACGAAGGCCCATCGACCTCAGTTGCTCCCCCAGCGCTCCGGGTACTGCCCGGTACCCGAGGTCGTCGTTGTCGGCGAGGATATGGACAAACCCTCGAACCTGGGCCCCCCCGCCCGGCTGCGGTAGGGCATTGGGTGCCGCGTCGGCGTCTCCGTCGACGGCGGGGCGCAGACCGTAAGCCCGGGCTCGGTTGCCCGCCCCGATGCTGACCAAGGCCGACGCCTGGTCGGTTCGAGGCCCGACGGTGCGCAACGACATGTTTGCCATCGACCAGCGGTCCGCCAGCCTGCGCAGGTTCGGGGCATCCCCGGCGGACACATCCTCCCAGGTCACCGACGGCATGCTGACGATCACGATCTTTCGCGGCGTCTGCGCCTGCTGGGCATAGGCTGGGCCAGGCACCACGGACAGCGCGAGGGACAGGGCCAGTACCGCGTAGATCGTCCGGGCGCCGCGTCCGGCAGATGCCGAGCTCACGGGTCCCCCAGCTTCCCGGCGCCGCCGTGACGAAGGACGGCGGTCAACTCTCTCTCGCCGAGGAGAGCGGTCGCGGCAAGGTAGGTCAGCAGCGTTGCGATGCCGACCGCCCCGGCACGAACCAGATCCTCCCCGAGCGATCCCACCGGCAAGGCCCCGGCGATCAACAGACCGGCCGCAGCTGCCGCAGCTGCCGCCGCCAGACTGCGCCCGAAGGCCAGTCCGGCACCGGCCAGCGCCTGGCGACCGGCCCGCCGGCGAAACAGCACCACCAGGGTCAGGGCCCCAACGTTGATCCCGGCCGAGAACCCGCCTGCCAGGGCAGCAACCAGCCCCGGCCCGTCGAACATCGCCGCCGCCGCCAGGTTGAATCCAATTCCCGATCCGAATCCAACTGCGGCGGCAAGTGCCGGACCCCGCCCGTCACCCAGCGCGTACGCCGCCCGGGTGAACAGTGCGTACAGGCCGTAGCCCACCAGCCCGGGGGCGAACGCCGCGATCGTCAGGGCAACCATCCGGCGCGACTCGCCCCCGGTCCCCACCCCGAGGTGGACCACCAACTGGGCCGCCGGGTCGGCTGCTGCGTACAGGAGCGCCGCCGCCCCCAAAACGATGACCGTCACCTTGCGCACTGCTTCGGCGTTTCGGCCGGCGAACTCTGCCGGGTCCCGGGAAGCCGCCGCCGCCAGGGAGGGGAACATGGTCGTAGCCATCGGAAGCGGGAAGACCGCCCAGAAGACGAGCAGCGTGGTGAACGCCAGCTGGTAGGCCACCACCCCGCCCTCTACCCGATTGGCCAGAACGAGCACCACCCCCAGGAAGACCTGCTGCGCCCCCATGGTGAGGACCGCCGGAAGAAGCAGCGCCTTGATTCTGCGCCGGGCCTCGTCGGGAATGGACAGGGCCGGCTTCCAGCGAATACCCAGCTTGAGCACCGTCGGAAGCAAACAGAACGACAGGACGAACACACCCAGAGTCGTGCCGAGCCCGAGTATCAGCCTCCCGGCGCCCGAGACCTCTCCCAGCCGCTGGGCGTTCGGCCCCTCAACGACCCCGTAGAGCAGGTAGGAAGCCGTCACCACCACACTGGACAGCAGGGGCGCCAGGGCGGGCATCGCAAACCGGTGGTGGGCGTGCAGCACCCCGGTGAGCACCACTCCGATCACGTACAGCCACAGCTGGGGCAAAAAGAGGACCAGCAGAAACGCCCCCAGCTCCACCTGCTGGCTGCGGATCACCGGATCCGCCACCTGCGAGGTCAGCGCCCGCATCAAGGGCTCGCGTAGGACGATCCCGGCCAGCACCACCGGGGTGGTGATCAGCAGCGCCCGGTTCAGGACCCCGCTGGCAATCGAGCCGACGTTTGCCCGGTCGGACGACGCCGCCGGGGCCGCCAGGGCGGGGAGCAACGCCGCGGCAATCGCTCCGCCGGCGATGATCTCGAAAAGCAGGTTGGGCAGGGCGTTTGCACTGGCATAGGTGTTACCCAGGTAGGTGATGCCCAGCACGCCGGTAAGGACCAGGGTTCGGACCACTCCCATCAACCGGCTGCCGGCGGTGATCACCGAGACCAGGACGGCGGCCCGCCCGGCAGATGGTGCGGGGGCCTCCACGACGTCAGTCATGTTCGCCCCGCGGAGCACTTTTGGCGTACCGTGGCTGAGGCGCCTGAAGGGCAGGCCCGGCCGGTTGGCAACCCGCCTTCTGGAGAGAGTCTGGGGAAATGGTCATACCTCGATGAGTGGTCCGCAGGGCGAGCTCGGGGAATCTCATTCTAAGCACGCCCCGGAACGGCGGCGTGTACTTCAGGTGCTCGGACCGTCCTCGGGCGGGATACGCCGTCACGTCCGATACCTGGCCGCCCATCCTCCTGCGGGCTACGAAACCGCTGCCGTGGCCGGCCCGGCGGACCTGCAGGACTACTTCGAAGGCTTGCGGTTTGTCCCCGCCGGCGCCCGGGACTCGCCCCTGCCCGGGACCCTGCCCGATGTCATCCACGCCCACGGCCTAACGGCGGGAACCCATGCCCTCGCCTGGACCACCCTGGGCACAAAGGGGCCCCCGGTGGTGATCACCGTCCACACCTCGATGCAGCAAACCCTGCGGGCGTCCGCCCGCGCCGGCGGCGTCCCTTTTGCCCAGAAAACGATGTGGCAGGCCGCCCGCCTGGCGTTGCGCCGGGCGGCGGCGGTAATTGCGGTCTCCGGGGACGTGCGCTCCCAGATCGGCTTCGGCGACGTGATTCCCCCGGCGCTCGATCTGCCGGCCGCCAATGAGGGCGCCCGGGCCGGCGTGCGCCGGGAGCTGGGTACGCCGGACGACCGGCTGGTGATCCTGGCGGTAGGGCGGCTTCACCCGGACAAGCAACTGGACGTCTTCATCCGTGCGGTCGACGGCACCGGGGCCGAGGGGTGGATTGCCGGCGACGGCCCGCAGAGGCAGGCGCTCGAGGAGCTGGCGGACGGTACCGGCGTACGCCTCCTGGGTCACCGGTCCGACATCGGAAACCTGCTGGCGGCAGCGGACATCTTCGCTCTTCCCGCCCTCGCCGAGTCCTACGGGTTCGCCGTCATGGAGGCGGTGGCGGCGGGCCTGCCGGTCGTCGCCACCCGCACCGGGGCGATTCCTGAGCTCGTAGGAGACGCCGGAGTGCTGGTTTCGCCGGAAGATTCCGAGGGATTTCGCCGGGCGGTGCAGGAACTCGCGGGGTCCCCCGAACTGCGCCAAAGTCTCGCCGCGGCCGCTCGGGAACGGCGTCTCCCGTCGCCGGGTGAGCTGGCGGACCGGGTGGCCGACGTCTACACCCGGGTGCTGCGCTGAGCGAAGCCTCTGCTAGCCCTCGGCGCCTTCCTCACGGGTGAATCTGTTAGCCCTCGGCGCCTTCCTCACGGGTGAAGTTGAACGCCTCGATCGCGGGGAAGTCGGGGGCCCAACTCTGCAGCCCGTACTCCTCCACTAGATCGCTCAATTGGACTCCGTGCGAGGCGCCGAGGATCTCGATTCCGACCGGGTTTCCCCGGTCGTCCATGTCGATGATGCGCCTTTCGTCCAGCACCTTTGACTGCCCTACGCGCGCCCCTCGGCGGAATGGCAGATAAAGCGCATCGACGGCTGCGTCGTACAG
Source organism: Actinomycetota bacterium (assembly GCA_035540395.1). GTDB lineage: Bacteria > Actinomycetota > CADDZG01 > JAHWKV01 > JAHWKV01 > JAJCYE01. Next base: position 654 of record DATLGP010000077.1, on the reverse strand, counting down.
AACCCTCACGAGTGCTTCTCCAGCCGCACCACGGTGATGACGTGCTGAGGTTCGAAGGTGTTCTGCGTGATACGCAGACGCTTGCCCTCCTCGGTGGTCCCGACCTTGACGACACGGCTCGGCCGGTCCGCCGGATCGGTGGAGACGACGTTGGCCAGCGCCTGCTCGACCTCCCTCGGGGCGATCTCGCGTTGAGCCATCCTCAGGATGGCGTGATGGGAGAGTTTCAAGACGCCTAGGAGCTTACAACAGAGCTCAGACTTTGACCTCCACCGCCTCACGCTGGGGCCCACCGGCGGCACGGTGAGCCCGCCAGGCGGCAGCCAGCCGGTCGACCGCGGTGAAAAGAACCTCCTCGGGGACGACGAAGTTCAAGCGGATATGGTCATGGTGGGCGTCGTCGGGCGCCAGACTGGCGCCGGGGGTGATGGCAACCCCGTGCCGCAGGCTTTGCTCGGCGAAGGCGTGGGCGTCGCCCGCGGGAATCCTCACCCAAAGCGACAGGCCGCCGGCGGGACGCCGCCACCTCCAATCGGGGATTTTTTCGGTCAGCAGCCGCTCCAGAGTGTCCAGTCGGGACCGCAGCATGTCCGCACGCCGCAGCCGGACCGAGTCCAAGTCGCCCAACAGGCTGCAGGCGATGGCCTGGGAGAC
>DATLGP010000076.1:0-5631 GCA_035540395.1 Actinomycetota bacterium | reverse complement strand
GGCCCTGGAGGGGGTGCCCCAACGCGATTTCCACAAGCCCGAGATCAAAGGCGACGTCATCAGCCACCGGCCTCCTCCCGCCCCGCGTCCCCCGGAGCGGGCGCCCGGCTGGCCCCCAATCATCGAGTTCCCGCCCTGCTTCCCGTTCTGCTCGGCCGAACGGCCCCCTGGTGGTCAGGGCCTGCTGAGGCAGCTCGAAAACCAGAGGGAGCTCCGGGAGCGGGAACGGGAGGCCCGGCGCATGCAGCGGGATGCGGAACGTGAGGCCCGACGTCGGGCAGACTGAGCGCTCGCAGGTCCTTCACGCGCCTCGAAGGCCCGGTAATGGTCTGCCGAAAGTTGGAGGTAGGAGGAACGAATTCCTTGCAACCTACCAGCGAATCTTTCACAAGATGCCGGAGCCTTCGAGGAACCTATTGTACTCCTCAAGGGGTCTCTATTCCAAATGCAAAAGGCCCTTCCGGGACTCGCTAGACGGATCCGGCGGACCCGTCACTGATTGCCCGAGACCTCAAATAAGCGGACGGCGCCGACCCCAAAACGGCCGGCGGCCGTAACCGTCGTGCGGGTAGTCGGCGTCGACGGGCCGGGCGCCGAAAAGTCCGCGCCGGGCCGAGGTACGGGGCACCACCACCGGGGTGGCTACGAATACCCGGAACGGAAGAATGAAAAGCACCGCGCAGCCGACCGCAACCGCCAGCGTCAGCAGCCAGTTCGTGCTGCCGATCAGATAGGTGACTATCAGGCCGCCGACGAACGACCCCGCCAGCCCGGCGAGTATCGTGCCGAAGACGCCGAGCGCCTCCCTGCCCGGCAGAGCCAGACGGGCAAGGCCGCCGACTATGAAGCCGGTCAAAGCAAGGGTCAGGATGTAGGTGAGCAAATCCATGGAATCCTCCTTGTGCCATCGGGTTTGACCCAAAGGTTGTTCCCCGAATCTGCCCGCTTGAAGCCGGCGATTGACACGCACAGTGACGGCGGCGGGTGATCGGTGATTCCCGGACATCCCGAAAGCGGCAGGGCTGCAGCCTGGGCGGGGACCAAGGCGAGCGCTGCCGCTTCGGGTTTCGAAGGATCGCCAAGGGATGGCGGGGGCTAACCCTTCGGCGATCTCCCAAACTATCGGAGATCATTCCTTCCGAGAAACCTCGTATGCCTAAGTATCGGCACGAAGCGGCAACCGTTTAACCCTTTCTTGACTGCGCTTACCTGAGGTAGAAGGCGGTCAGGCTTCCGGCCAGCACGCAGTAGATCGCAAAGACGTGCAAACCCCGCCTCTGCAGGAAGGCGATCGTCCCGGCTATCGCGACGTAGCCGGTTACCGCCGAAGCGAGGAAGCCGACTGCCAGCGGCCCAGCCCCGGTCCCTTCGCCCGCCAGGTCGGGCACCTTGAACAGCGTGGTACCGAAGACGATGGGGATGGAGAGCAGGAAAGAAAAACGGGCGGCCTGGGGTCGGGACAGCCCGGCCATGAGGCCGGCGGCTATCGTTGCCCCCGAGCGGGAGATGCCGGGGATGATGGCAAAGGCCTGGGCAAAGCCCACCGCAGCGGCTTTGGCGGGATTGAGGTCGTCGACCAGGCTCTTCAGCCCGGTCAGGTCCTGCGGATCGGCGGGGGGAGGTGGCCGGCGCCGGGCGAGGGCCTCGATCCCGAAAAGAATCAGTCCGGTAAGGATCAGCTGCAGGGCCACCTGGAACGGGCGACCGAAGTTGTCTTCGAACCACTCCTCAAACGCAACCCCGATCACTGCCGCCGGCACCGTTCCTGCAATCAGCAACACGACGAACCGCCGGGCCGGACCGGGACGCATCATCCCCTGAAGGGTGGCCACCAGCTCCCGGCGGAAGTAGGCGAACAGTGCCAGCAGGGTTCCGGCGTGCAGGAGAACCGCGTAGGCCAAGGTGGGCTGACCCCATCCCAGCAACTCGGGGACCAGAGCCAGATGGGCGGACGACGAGACGGGCAGGAACTCCGTCAGTCCCTGGACGACGCCAAGAACCAACGCCTCGAGAATGCTCAAACCTGACCGACCTCCCGGCCCGAAGGGACCGGGCTCACCTTTCCAAGCCTATCTTTACATGGCTCAGACTTCCGACCGGCCGGGCGGCGGCTACCTGGCGCTCTCCATGGGACGAAGGTCGGCGTCGGCTCCCCACGCCAGAATGCTGTCGCCGGCCTGGACGACGATGTCGGGGCCGGGGCGGGTGATGGTCTCACCGCCCGCCCGGTGCAGAAGGAGGGGGACCGCCGCGCCGCAGGCGGCGTCCACCGTCTTGCCGATCAGCGGCGAGTCGTGTTCGATGGCCAGCTCCTCCAGACGGCGCCCGAGCACCTCCAGCGAGTCGACCACCCGGGGCCGAAGCACCAGCAGGGCCATCTGCCTCCCGCTGGAGCGGTACGGGGAGATCACCCGGTTGGCGCCTGCGCGCTGGAGCCGGGAAGGGGTCTCCGAGGCGCTGGCCCTCGCCACTATGTAGATTTCCGGGTTCAGCGAGCGCGCGGTCAGGGTGACGTAGACGTTGGTGGCGTCATCGTCGACCGCGCACACAATTCCCCGGGCCCGCTCTATGCCGGCCTGCCTGAGAACCGCCTCCGAGGTGGGGTCGCCGATGATGTAGAGGACACCGTCCTTTTTCATCTGGGTCTCCAGCTCCTCTTTGCGATCGATGACCACGAACGGGACTCCCTCGGTCTCCAGCTCGCGGGCGGCCGCTCTGCCCACCCGGCCGTAGGCGCAGACGATGTAGTGATCGGTCAGCCTTTCGATGCGTTCCTCCATACGGCGCCTCCTCGATGAGATTCCCAATCCCCCCTCCGACGCCACGGCCAGAGCGGTGACCAGTACAGCCAGCAGGGCAATGGAACCCAGTGCAGTGATGGTAAGAGCCAGATAGCGGGGACCACCTTCGAGCTCGACGAACGGGTCCGCCGGGGTTACGTCGGCCCAGGCGAGAGACAGCGCCTCCCCGAACGAAAACCCGCTCAAAAGGTAGCCGAGGACCCCCAACACCACCACCCCAAAGAAGAACGCCAGCGGCAGCACCAGCCTGCCTGCGCCACCCTGGGCGTCCCGCCAGCGGGCCTTCAGCCGGCCCGCTCCCTTCTCGAATGCCGCAAGCAGCGTCGTGCCCAGGCCGGCCGACTCGTCCTCCCGGCTGCGCTGTGACGCAAGCCGGGTGGCCAGTACCGAGTCCGACCGGGTCCTGGTGACCATGGGAGGCCCGCCGGACCTGAACAGCCCGGCCGGCAGCCAGGCGGCGAGAATCCCCGAGCGGGACGCGAGCACCGGACCGAGTATCGCCAGCGCCAGGACGTACAGCGCAACAAAGGGACCGATCCGCCGATCCAGTCCCGCGGCGGCGGCGAGGGTGGCGAGGATTAGCGAGAACTCACCCCTTCCGAGCACGGTGGTGCCGATGTTCGCCGCCGCCCGCCGGTTGAACCCGTACAGGCGCGCGGCGATCGCTCCGGCCAGGATGTTCAACCCGACGGACAACAGCACCGCCGCCACAACTGCTCCGCCGACCGCGCCGATGTCTCCCGGGTCGATCGTGAGCCCGAAGGCGAAGAAGAACACCGCCGCGAACGCGTCGCGAAGCGGGAGCACCAGCTTCTCGATCCGGTGCTTCAACACGGTCTCGGCAAGGATCATTCCGATCATGAAGGCGCCGATGGCTTCGGAAACGCCCAGCCGCGCCGCCGCGCCGGCCCCCAATACGGTCAAACCGACAAACAGGACGGTAAGCAGTTCGTCGTCGTTGGAGGCAACGAACCGGCCGACCCACCTCGCCCCGTACCGGGCGACGGTGACCAGCACCAGCAGGAAGGCAAAAGCCCGTGAAAAATGCAGCAGCCCGTCGGCCATCCCCTCACTGCCGCCAAGAATCGGCTGGAGCAGAGCGAGATAAAGGGCCAGAAAGACATCCTCGACGACGATGATGCCCAGGATCAGGCCGGTTTCGGGGTTGGCGAGACGCTTCAGCTCCACCAAAAGCTTGGTGGCGATCGCCGAGGAGGAGATGCCGACGGCGCCGGCGATCACCAAAGCTTCCCGGAAGCCCCATCCCAGGGCCAACCCCAGGGCCAGCCCTCCCCCGACATTCAGGGCGATGTAAACCGCGCCGGCGATCGCCAGCGACTTGCCCCCCGCCACCAGGTCCCCCAGGGAGAACTCCAGCCCGAGGTGGAAAAGGAGCAGGACCAGCCCCACCGCGGCGAACAGCTCGAGCGAGACCGGATCCTCGATCAGGGTGAAACCGGGGGTATGGGGGCCGAACAGGATGCCGGCTGCAATGAAGAAGGGGATCGTCGGCAAGCCGACCCGTCGCCCGATCCGCGCCAGCAGACCGGCAGCAAGAAATGCGCCGCCCAGGGCGATCAGCTCATCGCCGATTTACTTCACCTCCACCTACGACTCGACCACCAGCCGGCGGAAGGCCGGCATGCTGGACCGCCGCCCGGCCACGATCAGCCGGTCCCCCGGGCTCAGCACCTCGGAGTCGCGGGGGCCGTGGATGACATTGTGCTCCCGCAAAATGGCCATTACATTGATTCCGGTGGCGCTGCGGATCTGCAGACTGCCGATGCTCTGGCCGGCGCCGGGCGAACCGGGCCCGACCTCGTACCACTCGATCGCAAGATCCCCCAGGACCTCATCTATCTGCTGCAGAGTCTCAGGGGGCGAGTAGTCGCCGCTGAGGACGGCCGCCGCCAGACGAGCCCTTCGATCGTCCATCGACACGGTCACCGGGTCGGCTCCCTCGCTGGGGAACAGGTAGAGATCCCGCCTTCCGCTGTTGTGCAGCACAATCGTCAGCAGTGCGCCGTCGTTGCCCTGGACCATGTACCTGCGTCCGATGCCCGGCAAATCATCCTCCAGAACCTCTCCCTTCATGCGGGCCTCCTTACCTCACATGACCAGTGACCGCGGGACCGGCCTTTTCGCAATTCTCATCGTCTCGGCCGGCTGGACGAAGGCCGCTTCCCGGTGCGGGAAGGAGGACGTCGCTTCCCGGTGGTGGGCTTGCGCACCGGCGTGGGAGCCGGCCGCCACCGATCCAGCACCACGCACAGCGGCGCCGCCGTCAGCACCGAGCTGTAGGTGCCCACCATGAGCCCGATGATCAGGGCCAGGGCAAAGTCGGTCAGCGTCTCGCCTCCCAGGACGAAGAGGGTGACCAGAATAAACAACGCTCCCAGACCGGTATTGAGGGTCCTCGGGAAGGTCTCCAGGCAGGCGTCGTTCGCCACCTTGGCCAGGGGTTCGGTGGTTCGCTCCCTCCGCCTTTCCCGCACCCGGTCGAACACCACCACGGAGTCGTTGATCGAGTAACCGATGACGGTGAGCAGCGACGCCAGGAATACCCCGTCGATCTCCTTGCCGAGCCAGACGAAGATTCCGATCAGGATCAGCACGTCATGGAACATCGCCAGCACTGCGGAGAGCCCGAAGTTCCAGCGGAACCGGATGGCCAGGTATGCCAGCTGGGCGACCAGCGCAAGGCCCAGCGCGATCAGCGCATTGCGGCGCAGCTCGTTGCCGATGCTGGGGCCGATGAACTCGTCCCGAACCCGCTGGGTGGTGCCCCCCAACTCCTGAACCGCCGCCTGGACCTGGTCCTCCTCCTCGT
>DATLGP010000075.1:0-2975 GCA_035540395.1 Actinomycetota bacterium | reverse complement strand
GCCTCAAGGAATATTTGCGGGCAGAAGAATACATTTTTGACCAGCGCAATGGCGGGGGTTTTTGGGGCTGCGTTTCACCCCTTCCCAGGTGCGTGTGGGGCCCCTGCAGCCAGGGTTTCCCGGTCCCGACTCGGCAGCTGCAAGTGCGCCCTCACCCGCCCGAGATACACCGGCGCCTGCGAGCGTGAGTCAGGTACGTGCGCTACGATTCGCGGGTGAACTCATCCGTAGAAGCCAAGGGCCCGACTCAGGTCGAGCTGCACATCGAAGTTCCCGTCGAAGAGCTCAAGACCTTCAGGGACGACACCCTCCGCCGCCTCGCCAAAGAGATCAAAGTACCGGGGTTCCGCAAGGGCAAGGTCCCCCCGCAGGTCATGGAGTCGCGAATCGGCAAGGAGAACGTTCGGCAGGAGGTGCTCGCCGACGCGCTGCCGCATTTCTATTCGCAGGCGGTGCAGGAGCACGAGATCAAGCCGATCAACCAGCCGGAGATCAACGTGACGCTGTTCGAGGAGAACCAGCCCCTGCAGATTACGGCCACGGTGGACGTTCGTCCGGAGCTGGAACTGCCGGACTACAAGGGCATCAAGGTTCACGCCCCTTCCCCGGAGGCTTCCGACGAGGACGTGGACAACCAGCTGGAGCGGCTGAGGGAGCGCACCGGGATCCTCGAGCCCATCGGCCGCAGCGCCCAAAAGGGCGACTACGTGACCATCGACATGTTCGGTTTTCGCCACGGCGAGCCCCTGGAGGGCGCGCAAGTAGAAGACTTCGTCTACGAGGTGGGTTCCGCCCGCTTCCTTCCCAAGCTGGACGAGGAGCTGACCGGCAAGCGGACCGGCGACATAGTCCAGTTCAACACCGTCATGCCCCGGGGATTCGGCCCCGACGAGGAGGAGGGAACCCTGAAGGTCGTGCTGAAGGAGGTGCAGACCAAGCGGCTGCCCGAGTTGAACGACGATTTCGCCAGGACCGCCTCGGAGTTCGATTCACTGGACGAGTTGAAGGCGGATATCCGGCAACGTATCGGCAAGCACAAAAAGAAGGACTCCGACGTGGCCATCCGTAACCTGATCCTCGAGGACCTGCTGAACCGGGTAAAGGTGCCCCTGCCGGAGTCGATGCTGCAGAAGGAGACGGAGGTCCGTCTGGCCCGCTTCCTCCAGGACCTTCAGCGCAGCGGGATCGAGCTCGACGAGTACCTGGAGTCCCAGAGCATGAGCAAGGACGACTTGATCGAGAGCTACCGGGGATCCGCCGAAACCGCGGTGTCGGCCGACCTGGTCCTGGAGTCGGTGGCAAAGGCGGAGGGAATGGAGGTTACTGCCGAAGAGCTGCAGGAGGAGATCCAGATAATGGCGGATCAAATGCAGACCGACGTGGAGACTCTGGCGAACAATATCGCCAACAGCGGCTCGGTTACCGTGCTGGCCGGTGATATTCTCAGGAGGAAGGCCCTCGATTTTCTGGTCGAGAATGCGGAAGTTCTCGATGAAAAATCCTCCAAGTCTGTCGAAGTTATCCAAGACGATTCTAAAAGCGATTAACGATCAACGATTAAAGGATTAGGGGTGAGCATGGAGAACTACCTTGTCCCCATGGTTGTGGAGCAGACCAACCGCGGTGAACGGTCATACGACATCTACTCGCGGCTGCTCAAGGACAGGATCATCTTCCTGGGCACGCCCATCGACGACGCCGTCGCCAACCTGATCACGGCGCAGCTTTTGTTCCTGGAGTCCGAGGATTCGGACCGGGACATCTCGATCTACATCAACTCACCGGGTGGGCAGGTCTACGCCGGGATGGCCATCTACGACACCATGCAGTACATCAAGCCCGAGGTTTCCACCCTGTGCCTGGGCATGGCGATGTCCATGGGCGCTATCCTTCTGGGTGGAGGGTCCAAAGGTAAGCGGTTCGCGCTGCCGAACGCCAAGATCATGATCCACCAAGGCTCTGCCGGTTTCCAGGGGACCCCCACCGACATCGACATCCAGGCCCGAGAGGTCCTCTCGCTGCGCCGGCGGATGGCCGAGATCCTTGCCAAGCACACCGGACAGCCTCTGGAGCGAGTGGAACAGGATATCGATCGGGACAAGTTCATGACCGCTGAGGAGGGCAAGTCGTACGGTATCATCGACGACATTCTGGCCCATCGAGAACAGTCCCCCGTCACCATGCAGCAGCTCGAAGAAGCCACCGGCGACACCTCCTAGGGAGAAGATATGCCCAAGCTCGGTGAAGGAGGCCCCGTCCTCAAGTGCAACTTCTGCGGTAAGTCTCAAAAGCAGGTCAAAAAGCTGATCGCCGGACCCGCAGATGTCTACATCTGTGACGAATGCGTGGGCCTCTGCAACGAGATCATCGAGGAAGAGCTTGTCGACACCGGCCAACCGACGCTCGAGGAGCTTCCCCGTCCCCGCGAGATCCACGAGTTCCTGAATGACTACGTAGTGGGCCAGGGCCAGGCAAAAAAGGTCCTGGCGGTAGCGGTCTACAACCACTACAAGCGGATCCAGGCCGGGGTCCGCAACGACTCCGAGGTCGAGCTGCAAAAGTCCAACATCATGCTGCTGGGGCCCACCGGGTGCGGTAAGACACTGCTGGCCCAGACCCTGGCCAAGATGCTGAACGTCCCGTTTGCCATTGCCGATGCCACCGCGCTCACCGAAGCCGGCTACGTCGGCGAGGACGTCGAGAACATCCTGCTGAAACTGATCCAGGCCGCCGACTACGACGTCAAAAAGGCCGAGACCGGCATCATCTACATCGACGAGGTGGACAAGATCGCCCGCAAGTCGGAGAACGCGTCGATCACCAGGGACGTGTCTGGCGAGGGGGTGCAGCAGGCGCTGCTCAAGATCCTGGAAGGGACCACTGCCTCGGTCCCGCCCCAGGGCGGCCGCAAGCACCCGCACCAGGAGTTCATCCAGATCGACACCTCCAACGTTCTGTTCATCTGCGGCGGGGCG
>DATLGP010000074.1:0-1876 GCA_035540395.1 Actinomycetota bacterium | reverse complement strand
GCAGAGCAACTCCGGGATGCCCGTAATCGAGCCAACGCGGTGGACGTCGAGAGCTGTAGCCTGGAAACGGTGGAGTTCCGGGCCACCGAGTACGCGTACGTTGAGCTTCCCGGACGGCTACAGCATTCCAGAGCCAGCCTTCGGATGCGCAACGTAGGCGATGAGCCCCACGAGATGGTTCTTTTCCGCACAAACCCGGACTTCTCCGGCGACTTCGCCGAGACTCTGGCGGCCGGCCGGGAAGCGGAGGATGCCACGACCCTGGGCTCTCTACGGGTGGCTCCCGGCAATTATGATGTGGTCACCGTCGATCTCAGCGGAGGGCAGTACGTCATGGCCTGCTTCGCCCGGTCGGGCCGTCAGGAGCACTGGGAGTTCGGGATGGTGTCCGAGTTCGTGGTGGACTGATCGCCGTCATGGACTCCGAGGACCCAAAACTCAGATGCTCTGCCGTCGCCCAGGCGCTGGCCGAACCTCTTTACGGCACGGCGCCCTGCTCCCAAGCCTGGGTACTGCTCGAGCAACCCGGGGCCTGGGGGCCCGACGCCTTGACCCAAAGCTCAATCGACCCCGAAGTCGGCGCCTCCCTCACCCGCTTCTCCAAGGAGCTGGGCTTTCGCATCCTGTTGATCCGCCGGGGCCCCGCACGCGGGGCCACCGGCAGGCGAAGCTGCTTTCTGGCACGGTCGGCCCAGTCGCAGACCTGGATGGAGCGGATTGAAGTCGCCAACCCGGCCGAGCTGCTGGACTTCGACTTCGAGGTCCTGAACAGCCCCACCCCCCCGGGAATCGGTGAACGCTCCGAGGCCATCTGGGCAGTCTGCACCCACGGACGCCGGGATCCCTGCTGCGCCGAATACGGGCGGCGCGTCATCCGCGTTTCATCCGGAACTGCGGATGGCAGCTTCGTCCGGAGCCTCTGGGAGTCGTCCCACCAGGGCGGTCACCGGTTCGCCGCCAACCTGGCTCTTTTCCCCCACGGTCTGTTCTACGGGCAGGTGGAGCCGGATCACGCCTCCACGATCGTGGAGTCCTACCGGGATGGCCGCCTGGTGCTCGACGGCTATCGCGGCCGGTCGGCCTTTGACGGCGTGACGCAGGCCGCCGACTACCTGGTGCGGCGCCTGGACGGCTTCACCGGCATCGACGACCTGGTGCCGCAGGACAGGGTGGAGTTGGGCGACGGCCTGTTCGCAGTGACCTTTGCCAGCCCGGGCGGGATCGTGAGCATCAAAGTCCAGGTCACCGAGGGGCCCATGCGTCCGGAGAGCTGCAACAAGCCGAAGCTGACTCCGGTCCGCCTATACCGGCAGGTGGAGATGGAGCAGGACATCCCCCCGGTGGGCTTTCCGACCGTTTGACTCTGACACCCCTCCGGGGCGCTTGTGCCGGAGGACTAACCGGACGCGGCCTTTTTCGAACCCGCTCTCAAAGCGCTTAGCAGCCGGTCCACGGGGTTCTTCAGCCCGTACCTGTCGGCCAGGGCTTGCAGCTCGGGCGAGGACTCCCCGCTGGGGCGAGTCATGTCGACGTCGCCGACCGGCGCTTCGTCGGAGATCAGCGTCACCTGGGTCGCCCGGTCGACGTAGTCCAGGCCTTTGCGCACCTTCCCGAGAGCGCCGGCGCCGTCTCCGGTCATTGCCGCCTCCACGACGTTGCTCAGGGTCTTGTACTTGCTGATGAGCGCCTGGGCGGTCTTCTCACCGATGCCGGGAACCCCGGGCAGACCATCCGAGGTGTCGCCTCGCAAGATGGCGTAGTCACCGTAGGCGCGTCCGGGGATGCCGTACTTGCGTTCTATGTACCGCTCGTTGATCAAGGAAAGCTCGGACACCCCGCGCAGGGGGTAGAGCATGACGACGTCGGGGTCTCGTAC
>DATLGP010000073.1:0-1767 GCA_035540395.1 Actinomycetota bacterium | reverse complement strand
GCCTGGGCCCGGCGGGCCCGGAGAACTTGAGCCGAACTGTGCGGTCGGTGATCTCGTCCCGGCTGGGCCATCTTTCGCCCCGGACCCGCCGTCTGGTTGAGGTCGCGGCAACCGTGGGCCGGTCATTCAGTGTGGAGGTGCTCGCGGCAGCCAGCGGCTTTGGGGAGGATGACCTGGTCGACGGCCTGGACGAGGCGTGGCGCCGCCAGATCCTGCGGGAGCAAGGGGATGGGTACGACTTCAGCCACGACCGGATACGTGAGGTGGCATACGACTCGATCCCCCCGGCCCGCCGCCGGGCCCTCCACCGTGCGGTGGCCGCCGCCCTGGAGTCTGCCCGAGCCGAAACCTTGGAGCCGGTGTCCTCGCTCCTCGCCGGCCACTACGAAGCTGCCGGGATGTTGGAGGAGGCGGTGGCTGCCTACCAGCGGGCGGGTCGCAGGTCCGTGGAGGTTTTCGCGCTGGAAGATGCGATAGGTGCCTACCGGCACGCGGTCATGCTCCTGGAGCGGCTCCCGGGCGGCCCGGCCCGGGAGGAGAGGGAGCTCGAGCTCCGCATGGCTCTGGGCATTCCCCTGGTAGCGCGCGAGGGTTACGGTTCCGACGCCGTTCAGGACTCCTACTCCCGGGCCATGGCCCTCTGCGAACGGCTGGGCCGCCGGGTGGAGCCGCCGGTGCTTCGGGGACTGGGCCTGGCGTCGTTGATGTCGTGCCGTTTCGACCGGTCGAAGCGATTCGGCGAGCTGCTGGCCGGGTATGCCGGCCACGATCCAACGGCTGCGGTGGAGGGCCACTACCTTCTGGGCGTCGCATCCTTTTGGCGGGGGGACCTGAAAACCGCCTGCGAGCAACTGCGCGCCGCGATCGACCGGTTCGGTCCGAAAAACGCCGGTATCCACCTGCGGCTGTACGGCCAGGACCCCAGGGCGGTCTGTTTGGTTCGCCTGGCGGTGGCCGAGCTGTGGCGGGGAAGGCCGGAGGTGAGCCGGGCCCTGGCAGGAGAATCCGTGCGGTACGCCGCATCCTTGGATCATCCGACCACCGAGGGCTACGTTCGCATGTACACGGCGATGCTGGCGGCCGAGCGGGATGAGATCGCGGTCTTGCGTGACGAAGCCGGCTTGGGGGAAGCCATCTGGTCCGAGCGCCGCCTCGGGTATTTCCAGCGCGTGGGCCTTTTGATGCGGTCCTGGCTCGGCGCGATTTCGGGCGATGAAAGCGAGGAGCAGCTGAAGGGTGTGCTCGACGGATGGCGCTTCGAGTCCCAGACCCTGCATTTTACCTACGGCCTGACTCTGCTTGCCCGGTTGCAGGTGCGGCGAGGCGATGCCGTCGCCGGCAGAGCCTCGGTGGCCGAGGCAATCCAGTGGACGGTGGAACACGACCAGGGGTATCTCGGACCCGAGCTTTTGCGCCTGGAGGGTGAGCTCTGGGTGCTGGCAGGCGAGGAGCGCAACGCAATCGACTCATTCGAACGAGCCCTGGAGGTGGCCCGCGAGCAGGGGGCCCGCTGGTTTGAGCTCAAGGCCGCATGCTCGCTTGCCCGCCACCGGCCGGGATCGGCCTCCCGCTTGCTGGTTAAGCAGGTGTTGCCGGACATCGAGGGCGGCGCAGACCTGGCCCTCCTCCGCGAGGCCCACCGGGTTGCAGCAGGCCATTAACCGCGGGTTTTTCGTAAAAATCGTCATGGGTAACGGCGGCATAACGGCCCGGGAACGGCGCCACCTTCAGTGTGGGCCCACGAAGCGTTTTTATTGAAGGGAGACC
>DATLGP010000072.1:0-2246 GCA_035540395.1 Actinomycetota bacterium | reverse complement strand
GGCGCGCCCACCCTATGGTCGACAAGTACCCGACCCCCTAACCGCGCGGCGCCCCCAACCTTGGTTTGGGAATAGGGAGAGGGCATATTTGGGGTTTGCCGGGCGGTCCGTAAGGTCTGCCGGCTCCGGCAACCGCCGGCCGGGGCGAACCGGCTTTGCCGGGTGGCGGCGCAGCCGCCCTTCAGGTAGTTTGCAGGGCAGTGGCTGGCGGTGTGAAAGGTCCCCGGAGAAGCAAATTGGCGCAATCTGAAGCCGTGGATCGGGCCGCCGGAAGGCCTTCGTTGACCGCCGCCGGAATGATCATCTGGCTGGGGTCCGAAGCCATGTTCTTCGGCGGTCTGTTCGCGGCCTACTTCACCCTTAAAGCAAACACCGAGCCCTGGCCGGGCGAAGGCGTCCACCTCGATACCACGCTCGGAGTCATTTTTACCCTGGTTCTGGTGGCCTCCAGCTTCACCATCCACCAGGCGGCGCGCATGTCCGCTCGCCACGACATCGCCGGCCTGGTGCGCTGGTTGGTGATTACCCTGGTGCTGGCCGCCCTGTTTATCGGTAACCAGGCCTACGAATGGTCCCATCTGGACTTCACGATCTCCTCGCACCCCTTCGGCTCCCTCTTCTATCTGATGACGGGATTTCATGGCCTGCACGTGCTGGGGGGCATGGCCGCAATGGCTCTCATGGTCGCTTTTGTGCGGCGGGCCGGCAAAGTGGATCATGGTGCCGTGGAGTCCATCTCGTACTACTGGCACTTCGTGGACGTCGTTTGGATCCTGCTGTTCATCACGGTTTTCTTTGTCCAGTGAGACGGCTGCGCCGGGTTCTTGCCATCGGGTTCGCGGGGGTCCTTTGGGCGGCGTGCCTGAGCGGGGTGTCGGCCGCGCAGCCGGTCTCCCAGTTCGACATTGAAGCGGGGCGGATACTGTTCGAGAATGCCTGCTCCAGCTGCCACGGTATCGGGGGAACCGGAACGGACATGGGCCCGTCGGTTATCGGGTCGGGGGCGGCCGGGGCCGACTTCATGCTGACCACCGGGCGGATGCCGCTCGACAACCATCTAAAGCAGCCGGTGCGCAAGCCCCCGGCGTTCAACCCGACCGAGATCCATCGGATCTCCGAGTACGTTGCCTCACTGGGACCCGGGCCCGAGATTCCCGATGTTGACCTGGAGCGCGCAGACCTGGTGGACGGCCACCGCTTGTATGCCGAGAACTGTGCCGCCTGCCACAGCTCCGGGGGGGCCGGGGGAGCGGTGGGCGCCGGGCTCGAGGCGCCTAGCCTCGCCCGCTCCAATCCCGTCCAGGTGGTCCAGGCGATGCGGATCGGGCCCGGGGCCATGCCGGTCTTCGGTGAGCAGACCCTGAGCGACCACGAAGCCGACTCGATCGCGCTTTACCTGATGCACCTTCGAGACTCGGGAGATCCCGGCGGGCTTGGAATGGGGCGCATCGGGCCGATTGCCGAAGGGGCGATCGCCTGGATTGTCGGACTGGGCCTGCTTGTGCTGGTATGTCGCTGGATCGGTGAGAAGGAATGAACGACACAAAGACCGAAAAGCGGGCAGTCCGCCGGATAGCGATTGCGTTTGCGGTCAGCACGGTCGCGGGCCTGTCGCTGGCGCTGGTCTACATCCGGGGAGGAAACGTCCAGGCCGAGGGCATCCTGCTGGCGCTGGCGCTCGGCGGCCTGGGATGGGGATTGGCGGAGTGGGCAGGCAAGCTCATGCCCGCCGGACCGGAGGTCGGCGACTACGCGGATCCGCCGGTGCCCGGCGCCGAAGAAGAGGTGGCCGGCGTCGTCGAGGAGGGTTGGGAGGAGTCCTTCGGCCGCCGCAAGTTCCTGTTTCGCATGCTCGGGGCGGCGGCAGCGGCCATGGGCCTGGCCCTGGTGTTCCCAATCCGGTCGTTGGGGCCGAGTCCGGGCACCTCCCTCCTGCGCACCTCCTGGGCCAGGGGAATCCGCATGGTTCGCGAGGACGGCCGGCTGGTGCAGGCCTCGGACCTGGCCCAGGGCGGGGTAATCACCGTCTTCCCTGAAGGTCACACCGATCAGGCCGACTCCCAGACGCTGCTGATCCGGGTGGATCCCGCGACCATTCAAGCCCCGGCGGGGCGGGAGGACTGGACTGCCGACGGGCTGATCGCCTACTCGAAGATCTGCACCCATGCGGGATGCCCGGTGGGCCTTTACCGGGTGGCAACCCACGACCTGTTCTGTCCGTGCCATCAGTCGACTTTCGACGTCCT
>DATLGP010000071.1:0-2015 GCA_035540395.1 Actinomycetota bacterium | reverse complement strand
GCCGCCTGGCCGACCTGGTACTGGTAGACGGCCGGGGTCGCCCCGATGAGGCGGCCGGTGTAATCCGCAAGCTGAGGGGGGAAACCGAGGCGCCTTTCGTCGTCCTGCTGTTGGACGGCGACCTGGAGAGCTTCGACTGGTCGTCCGGCCCGGCGGACTTTCTTACCGACCGCTGCACGGTGCACGAGGTCGACGCCCGCCTTCAGCGGGTCGTCAACCCGGCGGAGGCCGAGTCGTCCGAGGTGATCAGGCGGGGCGAGATCAACATCAACCGCGAACGGTTCGAGGTGAAAGTGCGGGGAGAGACCCTTGACCTTACATTTAAGGAATTCGAGCTGATCGCCTACCTGGCGCAGAGGCCGGGACGAGTCTGCTCCCGCAACGCGCTCCTCAGCGAGGTTTGGGGTTACGACTTTTTCGGGGGAACCCGGACCGTGGATGTTCATGTGAGACGGTTAAGGGCCAAGCTGGGCCATGAGGCCCACATGATCGAGACTGTCCGAAACGTGGGATACCGCTTCGCCGGCTAGAGAGCTCGGGTTGCCCGCCGTGGGCACGACCCAGTTGTGGAGGAACCTTTGCTAACACCCGATCAAGAGTTTGTCCTCAAGACCGTCGAGGAGCGCAACATCAAGTTCGTTCGCCTGTGGTTCACCGATATCCTCGGGTTCCTGAAGGCATTCGACATCACCCCGACCGATCTCGAAGAAGCCCTCACCGAGGGAATCGGCTTCGACGGATCGGCCATAGAGGGCTTCGCCCGCATCGAGGAGTCCGACATGATCGCATGGCCGGATGCCTCGACCTTCCAGGTGATGCCGGCTCATCCGTCGCGCTCGGACTCCGCCCGGATGTTCTGCGACATCTGGCTGCCCGACGGGACCCCCTTCGCGGGCGATCCCCGGCAGGTCCTGAAGAGAACGCTTCAGCAAGCGGCCGATATGGGCTACAGCTATTACGTTGGGCCCGAGCTCGAGTACTTCTACTTCAAGGACTCCAAGGGGACGGAGTTTCTCGACCACGGCTCGTACTTCGACCTGACACCCCTGGACGAGGCGGGCGATCTGCGGAAGCGCACCGTCGAGTACCTGGAGGAGATGGGAATTCCGGTGGAGTACGTCCACCACGAGGTGGCGCCGTCCCAGCACGAGATCGACCTGCGCTACGCCGACGCCCTCTCCATGGCGGACAACGTGATGACTTACCGCCTGGTGGTCAAAGAGATCGCCCAGGAACGGGGGGTCTACGCCACGTTCATGCCCAAACCGGTAGCCGGATACAACGGCAGCGGCATGCATACCCACATGTCGCTGTTCAGTGAGGACCGCAACGCCTTCTTCGACTCATCGGACGAAGCGCACCTTTCTCAGGTGGGCAAGTCGTTTCTGGCCGGCGTCCTGGGCCACGCCAGCGAGATCTGCGCCGTCACCAATCAGTGGGTCAACTCCTACAAGAGGCTGGTGCAGGGTTACGAGGCACCGGTCTACGTGTGCTGGGCCCGCCGGAACCGGTCGGCGCTGGTGAGGGTTCCGATGTACAAGCCGGGCAAGGAGCAGGCCACCCGGATCGAAGCCCGTTTTCCCGACCCGGCCTGCAACCCGTACCTGGCGTTTAGCGTGATGCTGGCGGCCGGCCTCAAGGGGATCAAGGAAGCGTACGAGCTGCCGCCGGAAGCCGACGACAACATCTACGAGATGAGCGTGAAGGAGCGTCGGCAGGCCAACATCGGGTCCCTGCCCGAGGACCTTCACGAGGCAATACAGATCTGCGAGAGCTCCGAGCTGGTCAAGGAGACCCTGGGCGAGCACACCTTCGAGTGGTTCATCCGCAACAAGAAGCAGGAGTGGAACGACCACAAGTCGTATGTCACCCCTTACGAGCTGGAGCGCTACCTGCCGATCCTGTAGCCGGGCGGGACGTCCACCCGGACCGGAAGCTATCCGAAGGGCGGACGCTCGGTGAACGCGTCCTCGGCCTCGGCGTTGAGGACCCGGACGACGGCGTCGTACATCCAC
>DATLGP010000070.1:0-5843 GCA_035540395.1 Actinomycetota bacterium | reverse complement strand
CGGTTGAGTTGGGCCAGAGCTCGAATGCCAGGTGGGCTCGGTTCTGACCATCGCTCAGGCTGAGGTAGGCCAGGAGGCGCTGCAGCCGGGGCGAGTCAAACCCGGGGAGCCGCTCGCCGTTTCGCTCAACCCGGACGTCACCCAGCAGCCGGACCTCAAGGGCCTGGGAATCGTCTGGGGGGTTGCTGCCCATTTCGTGATGACTATAGATCTCCCGTAGTCGCCGAGTGTCCCGGATTGGGCATGGTGGCGGAAAAGGAGAATTCTTTGCGATCGTGCGCATCCCTCTGGTCATTTTTGTCATACCCTGTCCCCATAATCGAACGCATGTTCGCTGAGGTGGAGGACCTGGTCGGTCGGATGCGGAGGTTCACCTCCGGCTTTGACTTCTCGTCGGTCGGCCGCTCCGAGGCGCTGGAGCTGTACCGGAGTTTGGTCGAGCTTGAACGGCTGGCGTCAGCGGCCAAGAACCTGGCTGCCGAGCGGATGGCCGACAGCCGGGCCTGGTGGGACAGCGCCTACCGCTCTCCCGCCCACCTGATGGCGGCCGCCGAGGCCCGTCCGGTCAACCAGTCGGCGGTGGTGCTCGGGGCAGTAGAGATGATGCACCACCTGCCCAAGATCAAGCAGGCCTACCGGCAGGGAGCGCTGAACGACGAACAGGCGGTGGAGGCGGTGTCGGCGGCCCAGGTGGCTCCCGAACTGCAAGAGCATGTGCTGAGCGTCGCCGAGGGTGAGGCTTTGCTCGAGTTCCGCCGGGAGTGCGCCCGGATCAGGGCGGGGGCGCTGTCGGAGGAGCAGCGCCAGGAGCGGGCCCACCAAAGCCGGCACCTGCGCCACTGGGTCGACCTCGACGGGGGCTTTCGGCTGTCGGGTCGTTTCAGCGTCGCCGCCGGGGCCCAGGTCCTGGCCGCACTCGAGCCCTAGAACGACGGGGTGCGTTCGAAGTCCCTGCCGCAGCCTTTGCACACCACCGACCCCATCACCATCGACAGCCTGGGGCTGTCGCAGTAGGGACAGCGGTCCCCTATGGTCTTCCAGTCCGGGTCGGCCGCCTGGCATTCGGGGCATAGCAGGACCTGCTGTCCTTTCAGGACAAAGCGGGCCCAAGGAGAACTGCCTTTGACCGGGTCGTTTTGGACCTTGTTGCAGCGGAAGCAGGCCATGGTTGATTGTGTACCCACCCGCAGGCTCCGGGCAAAGCCGCGCAACCCCTGTCCTGCCTGCAGAAACAGCAAACTCGCCTTTGATCAATCGCGTGAGACCGCGTGAGGCGGCGCTCGGCCGGGCACCGCAACAACCCGGACAAGACGGGAGCCTCGCGAACCGGAGCCTAAGGCGGGACTACTCAGGCGCTGTTCAGCAAAGACCCCGCGCCCAGCACGGATTGGATCTCGGCATACAAGCCGTTGCGCAGCTCGACCGTGAAGCCTCCGCCCAGCTTGAGCACCGTGTCTCCGCTGCGGCCTCCCGACAGGTGCAGGTGCACGGGAGAAGAGCCGGGGTGGCTCGCCAGGACCGCCTTCAGGTCGTTGATCCGATTCTGGGTCAACGCATCGGCCGGCAGCTTGATCCTCAAGACGTCGGCGGCCCCGGAAATGTTCGGCTTGGTGACCTTCAGGGCCATGAACTTTACGTTCTCGTCCCGAAGCTCTATCCGGCCCTTGACGATCACCAGCGCGTCGTCGCACAGCAGCTCGGGCGAGGTCTCGTTGACCGTCTGGGGCCAAAAGGTCACCTCGACGTTGGCCTTCATGTCCTCCAGTACGCCCTGGTACCAGATGTCGCCCTTCTTGGTGAACTTGCGGGTCATGCGAGAGAGGATGCCGCCCACCACCTTGATCGACCCGTCCGGACCGTCGGCCAGGGCCGGGATCTCCACTTCGGTTTGCGCCCGCATCGCTCCTTCGATAGCCGCCAGAGGGTGCTCCGAGACGTAGAAGCCCAGCATCCCCTTCTCGGCCTTCAACAGGTCGGCGTTCGGGATGTCGTCGCCCACCCCGTCGAAGCTGACGGTGACTCCGGGCGCCGAGAAGTTCGGGACTTCCGGCTCGCCGGCAAAGAACGAGTACTGGCCCGCCTCCTCGGCCTTGCGCTCGGCCAGAACCGCCTCCACCAGGCGGGCCGCCCTTTCGGACATGCACAGCCCGCCGTTCTTGGGGTCGCGGTCCAGCAGGGGGCCTCGCTTGACCCCCAAGCAGTCGAAGCCGCCTGCTTTGGCCAGGGACTCGATCACCTTCTTGTTCAAGCAGCTGGGGTCCACCCTCCGGCAGAAGTCGTCGAAGCTGGTGAACGGGCCGCCTTTGTTGCGGGCCGCAATCAGGCGCTCGGCCACGGACTCGCCCACGTTGCGGATGGCCGACAGCCCGAACAGGATGTCGTCACCCCGGGGCTTGAAGTCCAGGTCGGACTCGTTGACGCTCGGAGGCATGACCTTCACGCCCATGGTGCGGGTCTCGGCCAGGTACACCGGCATCTTGTCGTTGCGGTCCTTGGCCGACGTCAGCAGCGCCGCCAGGTACTCCACCGGGTAGTTGGCCTTCAGCCAGGTGGTCTGGTAGGCCACCAGGCCGTAACCGTTGGCGTGGGCCCGGTTGAACGAATAGCCGGCGAACGGTTTGATCAGGTCCCACAACCCCTGGCTCTCCTGGGAGGTGAGTCCGGCGGCCTGGGCGCCGGCGTGGAACTGGGTTTCCCACTTCACCAGCTCGGAGGTCTTCTTCTTGCCGATGGCGTACCGGATCATGTCGGCGTCCTGCGGCGAGAAGCCGGCCACCACCTGCAGGATCATCGTCACCTGCTCCTGGTAGACGATGACGCCGTTGGTGTCCTCCAGCACGTCCGTGAGCAGCGGGTGAAAGTACGAGACCGAGTCCGGCTGGTGCTTGCCCTTGACGTAGCGGGGAATCTCGTCCATCGGACCCGGCCGGTACAGGGCGATGAGGGCGGCAATTTCCTCGAAGCGGTCGGGGCGCAGCTGCCGGCACAGGCGGGTCATGCCGCCCGACTCCATCTGGAACACCCCGGCGGTGTTGCCGTCCTGAAGCAGCTTGTAGGCCTTCGGGTCGTCCAGCGGCAGCTTGTCGGGGTCAACCTCGACGCCGCGGTTGTGCTTCATGTGTTCGATGGTGTCGCCGATGACTGTCAGGTTCCTGAGACCCAAAAAGTCCATCTTCAGCAGCCCGATCTGCTCGATCGCGCCCATCTCGTACTGGGTGACGATATCGCCGTCGGTGCGCTGCACCGGGCAGATGTTGGTCAGCGGCTCCCGGCCGATGACCACTCCGGCGGCGTGTACCGAGTGCTGGCGGCGCAGCCCCTCGAGCTTGCGGGCGGTTTCGATGACCTGCTTGCTCGCGTCCTCGGTTTCGTAGGCCTGACGAAGCTCCTGCGCAGCCGGATAGGCGTCGTTGTGTCCGGTGTGCTTGGGCCACTCGTAGTTTTTGTCGAAGCAGGCATCGAACGGCGCCTCTTTGCCCAGGATCAGCGGCGGGTACATCTTGGCCAGCCGGTCCCCCACCGAGTACGGCATGCCCAGGACCCGGGCGCCGTCCCGGATGGCCGCCTTCGCCTTGATGGTGGAAAACGTGATGATCTGGGCCACCCGGTCTTCGCCGTACTTCTGCGAGACGTAGCGAATGACCTCGCCCCGGCGGCGATCGTCCAGGTCGATGTCGATATCGGGCATGGACTTGCGGCCCGGGTTCAGGAACCGCTCGAAGCCGAGCTTCCAGCGGATCGGGTCGAGCTCGGTAATCCCCAGGCAGTACGCCACAATCGATCCGCCGACCGAGCCTCGGCCCGGGCCCACCCGGATCTTCTGGCTCTTGGCCCACTGCACGAAGTCGGCCACGATCAGGAAGTAGGCGCTGAACCCCATCTCGTCGATGACCTTGAGCTCCATGTGCAGCCGGTCGTCGCACTCCTTGGTGAGCGGCTGGTAGCGCCGGCGCAGCCCCGCCTCCGCCTGGTCTTTCAGGTACGAGGTGATGGTGTGTCCCTCCGGCACCTCGAAGGTGGGGAGCAGCATCTTGTAAAGCTCCAGCTCCACGTCACACTTCTCCGCCACCCCGATGGTGTTCTCCACCGCGTCCTGATAGTCGGGGAAGGCTTTCAGCATCTCCTCCCGGCTCTTCATGTAGAACTCGTCGGTGTCGAACTTCATCCGCTTGGTGTCGGAAAGCTCCTTGCCGGTCTGGATGCACAGCAGGATGTCGTGGGCTTCGGCGTCCTCCTTGCAGGTGTAGTGGGAGTCGTTGGTGGCCACCAGGGGAATGCCCAGCTCCTTGCCGATCCGGCGCACCTCGACGTTTAGCATTTCCTGTCCCTGAACCCCCTGCTGCTGGATCTCCAGGAAGTAGCGGTCTCCGAAGATCTCGCGGTAGTCACGGGCGGTCTGCATGGCCGCATCCGGCCGGCCGTTCACCACGTTCTTGGCCAGCTCGCCCGACAGGCAACCGGAAAGGACGACGATGCCCTCGGAGTGCCTGTCCAGGAGCTCGCGGTCCAGCCGGGGCCGGCGGGTGCGCTGGTCGTACCCTTCGATGAAACCCAGCGAGGACAGCTTCACCAGGTTCTGATAGCCGGTGTTGTTGGCCGAGATCATCGTCAGGTGGTGGTAGGACTCCTGGTGGCGGGTGGAGCGGTCCAGCCGGGAGTTGGGCGCAACGTACGCCTCCATGCCGATCAGCGGCTTCACCCCGGCGGACTTGCCGGCCAGGTAGAACGGGATGGCCCCGTACATCACGCCGTGGACGGTGAGGGCCACCGCCGGCATTTCGAGCTCCTTGGCCCGGGAGAACATCTCCTTGATCCGGCTCGCGCCGTCGAGAAGCGAGTACTCGGAATGGGAATGAAGGTGTACGAAGCTCACTCGGGCGACTAGCCTCCTGATGGTTCCTGGGCAGTTCGGGGAAGTGAACTACATCCGTGTAACTCGCACAGTAATCTAACCCTGGGCGTTGGGGGGGTCAAGCGCAATTGTAGGGCACGCCGGTCACTCGGAACGACTCGCGAAGACCTCCCGGTACTCACCGATCCAGGTTCCCGACCGTAACCACAGCGTGACGGCGCCGAACAGGCAGGCCACCACGAACAGCTTGGGGAGCGCCCGGGATCCTCCGGAAAGGTTCAGCGAAAGCGCCAGCACCGCCGCCACCCCGATGAAGGCGCCGGTTCGGTAGGCAAAGAGCTCAACGCGGGCCGAGCGCCGCTCAATCCACTCCTTCAGCCAGGCGTCCCGCTCCCGCAGGGCAACCCACCAAAGACCGGTGAAAAATCCGAGCTTGCGGAGCATCCCTCTTCCCCCTTAGACCGCCCTGGCGAGCGATTCTACGTGGAAGGTGACCCCGCACAGTCCAACCGTCCCGGTGGTGTCGGATATGTCCTTTACCTCCAGGTGCTTGTCGATGGAGTACCACGATGTGCGGTTGACCGTAAGGTTCAAAGACCCCTGGGGCGACACCCCGGTAATCCTGGTGGTCGTTCGCTGGCGCACGGTGCCCACGCTCGCCCCCTGGCCAAGCGTTACCGGCTCGCCCACCGCCTCGATGATCGAGGTGGTCTCGATGTGGACCTGCCCGTCCGACGAGGTGAGCGAGAAACCGCCGATGTCGCCCACTTTGGGGAACGCCGGCAGGATACGCGGAGGCGGGTTGGCCTGGAAGTCGAAGACCACGGTCTGCGCGTTGACCCGCTGCTCCTGTCGGAGCGACACCAGGTACAGACCGTCTTCCCGGTATTCCACCACTGCGTTGGACAGAGACCCCGCAGTGCCGGACCCGGTCTGGTCGCGGTCCAACGACTGGCGGTTGCCGGAGACGGCTCCCACGTTCAGCCGGGTG
>DATLGP010000069.1:0-5696 GCA_035540395.1 Actinomycetota bacterium | reverse complement strand
ACCACCAGGGGAGCCAAGGCGCCAACGGCCAAAGCTGAAACGGCGAAAAAGCCGGCGGCTACGACCAGGAGAGCCAAGGGGCCAACGGCCAAGGCCCCGGCGAAGAAGCCCGTGACGAAGTCACAAACCGCCAAGGCCCCGGCGAAGAAGCCGGCGTCTACCACCGGCAAAGCCGAAGACAACGCCGACCAGAAGCCCGGCCCCAGCGACGACGGGAGTTAGTGGTGGAACAAACGTATCCCGGTGTGGACCAGGGTCATGCCGTGCTCGTCGCAGGCTCCAGCAACCTCGGATGATCTCATTGAGCCGCCCGGCTCGATGACATTCCGCACCCCGTAGCGTCCGGCGTAGTCGATGTTGTCCCGAAACGGTATGAAGCCGTCGGAGGCCAGGGTCACCTCATTCAGGCTGCCCACCCACGAGATTCGGGATTGGGCCGTGAGCTCGGATGGACTTCCTTCCGCTACCCGCGAAAAGGCTTCCCACTCCCCCGCGGTCATATCGCCCTCGGCGAACCTGACCTGCCAGTTGAGGCGGTCCTGACGGGACATCCCGGCCGGCAGGGCCAGGTCCCTCACTGCGGGGTGGCGGCGAAGCCACCAGTTTGCCGTCTTGGCCCCGGCCAGCTTCGTGCAATCGACCCGGGATTGCTGGCCGGCCCCAATCCCCAGCGTCATACCGTCTCGCAGATAGACCACCGAATTGGACTGCGTGTAACGCAGGGTGATCATCCCCAGCAGGGCATCCCGGACCGCCTTCGGGCTTAGCTCAGGCCCGGCGACCACCTTCAGGGCTTCCGCGGTAATAGGCAGTTCGTCCTGCTGCTGCTCCAGGACCATCCCGAACACCTCCCGGCGCTCCCAGCCGGGCGGCCGGTACGCCGGGTCCGCTTCGAAGACCAGGAATGATCCTCGTTTCTTGCGACCAAGCACCTCGAGTGCTCCCTCTTCGTATCCGGGGGCAACAATCCCGTCGGAGATAACCCGCGCCAGGAACCCGGCAAGCTCCATGTCGACCGGTTCGGATACTGCGATCAGGTCTCCGAACGAGCATTTCGGGTCGGCGTCTCTTGCCCGGACATAGGCGGAAGTCAGGGGCCCGGGGGGTGAGCCGAGGCCCCAGACGTCGCTCATGGTTTCGTCGGGATCGCCGGCCGTGGCGACGCCGGCAGGTGAGACGTGCTTGAAGGAAGCTGCGACTGCGACGCCCAGGGCATCCCCGGCCTCCCTGACCAGCTGCCAGGCATTGAGGGCGTCCAACAGGTTGATGTAGGAGGGAGAGCCGTGCAGCAACCGCAACGGCCGTCCGCCCGAGGGGTCGATCCGGGCATCTTGGTGGGGGTTTACTCCGTAGCGCAGATCCATCAGGCCTCCTCAGTCGAAACCGAGGAACACCCAGGCGGACGATGCTCCGGTAATGCGCTTCCTGGTGGTGACCCACCGACGCCAGTCGCTTCGACCGATGTTACTAGACCGGCGGCTGACCGGTGTTCGCGGCGCCTACTTAGCCGCGTCTCGCGGCCTCCCCGTCAGCCGCTCGTAGTCCTCCCACGTGTCCAGGTCCGACGGCAGCTCGCGGCCGAACTCGACCCTGAGGATCCACTCCGGGTGCTTCTTGAGAACCTGTCGCGCCCCCTGATCCCCCTCGATGGCCTGCAGCTCCGGCCAAAGCTCACGGTCAAACAGGGTCGGGTGATTGGGCTTACCACCGAACGAGGCCTGAACGACCTTGCTTCCCGTCCCCAGGTAGGTCTCGACGATCGTCCTGACCATCAGGCCGTCGATCGCCGGCTGGTCGCCCAGTATCACCACCGCAGCATCCGACCTCTCGTCGGCCGCAGCAAGGCCCGTCCTCAGGGAAGTAGCCTGACCCTGCTCGTAGTCATCGTTGACGACAGTTCGGGTGCCTGGGCCGGTCTGAACGGCCTCAGCGATCTCCTGGGCGCGGTGACCGAGGACCAGCACGACGTCGTAGAGGCCCGATCCCTCCATCGCATCGATTGCGTGCTGAAGCAGCGGGCGTCCCTCGAAGTCCAGCAGCTGCTTCGGCTGCCCGAGACGGGAGGAAGTCCCGGCCGCCAGGACTATGCCGGTCACCCGCCCGATCACGGCAACGCTCTCCTTCCCCGCCGGGGTGCGGGGCGCTGCGAACCTCCCGTCGACGTAGCTGCTTTCATCTACCCTCCATCACAAAGGGACGGCCCCGAAGGACCGTCCCTTTACGTGTCACGCCTGAGGCGCGCGAGCCCGATTTTTGCCGTAGCTCAGTGGTACCGGATCTACTTGCCGCCGCCGAAGAGGCGCTTCATGCCGACCTTGGTGGCGCCCGCCGCGATGCCGATGCCGCTGGCCGCCTTGGGAGCCGAGGTACCCTTGCCCTGAAGGGCGTTGGACAGGCACTTGGCGAACTGGTTCATCAGCACGGTGGTCACGTCACCCATCATGCCTCGGCCGTACTGGGCCACCGCGCCCGACATCGTGATGTCCTGGGTGATCTTCACGGTGGTGGAGTTGCCGGAGCCCTGAAGGACTGCGGTGACGTTGGCCTCCGCCTGACCCTTGCCCTTCTCCTCGCCGCCTACGCCCTTCATTACGACGGTGTGGCTGGCCTCGTTGCGGGAGACGACCTTGAGGGTGCCCTTGAAGGACAGGGAAACCGGTCCCATCTTGATCTTTACGCGACCCTCGAAGTTGTTGGGATCGATGACTCGGGTGAGCTCGGCGCCGGGCAGGCAGGGAGCAACTCTCTCCGGGTCGTTGAAGTAGCTCCACACCTCGTTGACCGGTGCGGGAACCGTGAAGTCATTCTGGAGCGTAATACCCACTTGCCACCTAACCTTTCGTTCGTCTTCCCTTGCCAGAGCGTTCTGGCAAGTAGTCTAATCCTTGAGAGGCCGCGAAATCCAAGCTGGAGCCGCGGCGCGCCGGCGCATTGAATGACGGTGACGTCATACCGCCGAAGGCCCTCTCATGCCTTTGCTTCCGCTGTTTCCCGGGGATGCGTGGGGCCTTCCCTGTACTTCAGGAATCCCGCATTCCGCCCAGATCTAACAGCCATAATCTCTGCAATCACTGCCCAGGCTATCTCTTCTGGGCCCTCGGCGCCAACATCAAGGCCTGCGGGGCCATGGATCTTGCGCTCATCTTCCTCCGACGGGTGCACCCCTTCCTTGGCAAGGTCGGGCAGCAGGCGCCGCAGCCGGGCTTTTGGGCCCAGCATTCCGATGTAGAAAACATCAGTCCCAAGGAGTGTTTGCAGATAGTCCTGATCCCGGAGGTAGTTGTGGCTCATCACAATTGCCGCAGTTAGCCGGTCGACGCCCGATTCCTTGACCACATCGAGGGCGTTGGGCAGATGGACAAAACCGGTGGCCTCGGGAAATCGATCCTTGTTGAGCAAGCTCTCGCGATCGTCCGCAATCACGGTCTCCCAGCCAATCGCAGCGGCAAGCCGCACCAGAGGCACCACATCCTCGCCGGCGCCACAGATGAGCAGGCGCACCGGCGGTTCAAGCGGCTCGACAAAAGCCGAAACCTCGCCCAGGCCCTCCACCTCCAGGGTTCGGCGGCCGGCTTTGTGGATGCGCAACGCCTCGCCGGCGACGTCGGCCCCGGCAGAATCGACGCGCTCGTCACCCAGCTCCCCTTCGGTCCTGCCGTCCGGGTGCACCAGCAGACGGGCGCCCGGCTCCACACCCGGCACAGTAGAGGTAAGAACCGTCACCAGGCCGATGGTGCGACGCTCGTCCAAGGCAAGTTTCAACGACCCGATTACCCGTGCGGCGTGGTCCGGCGGCTCCACGAACACCTCCAGCGCACCGTTGCAGCCGAGGCCCCAACCCCAGATGGCCTCGTCGTCCGCAGTCAGGTCGAAATCGATCAGGCGGGCGCCCTTGCCGGCCATGACCTCCTTGGCCTCACGCTTGATGTCATTGTCAAGACACCCGCCGCTGATGTTGCCGATCAAATCGCCGCTCTCGGCGACCAGCAGCCGAGCCCCGGGTCTGCGGTAGGTGGAGCCTCTGGATGCCACTACGGTTGCCAGCGCCATCTTTTCGCCGCGGGCGCGGAGGGTCTCAATGGCGCTCAGCACATCGACGATCTCGCTCAGTGCTCCACGCTCCTTTGGTTGGTCACGGTCACCCGCAGCCCACGGTACCGGCCGCGTTCGCAGGCAATCAAGTTGCTAGCGTTCTGCCGGGCACCCGTCAAGCGTCGGTTTTGACCTTCAGGTAGTCCTGCGGATTGTTCTGGAACAGCTTGCGGCAAGCAGGACAGCAGAAGTAGTAGGTCTGGCCGTTGTATTCGGTATGGTAGCGGGCACCCTTGACGGTGACCGTCATGTCGCAAACCGGATCGATCGCCTCCTCGAGCTCCGACGAATCCGAGGCGGCAGCTGCCTGGGGGGTATCCTCAGTCTTGGATTGTGCCCGGTCGGGCACCGGGGCCGACCGTTCCTGGTTCCCGGCAACGGCGGCAACTGGTTCTGCCCTGGCAGGCGCCGGCTCCTCCTTCCCGGCGTGCACGGGGCCGGTGGAACCGGGCTCGTTGCCGGCCAGCGCCTTGCGCTGGACGATCTCGGCAATCACCGCAACCGCCATCTCCTCGTGCTTAATGCGCCCAAGGTCCAGTCCGGCAGGAGCCTTGATCCGTGCGAGCTGCTCTTCGGAAACCGAGTTGCCGCGCAGGTAGTCCATCACGGTGCCGGCCCTCTTCTTGGAGGCAACGAGGCCGATATACGCAGCGTCGGTCGCCAGGGCTGCCTCCAGGGCATCTTCGTCGTAGTGCCCGAGGGTAGCGACCACCACGTAGGAGCCGGCATTTACTCCCCCGGCCTTCAAATCCAATGTGTTCCACACCTCGTCCGCAGCCGAGTGGTCGCTGAGTGAACCACCTTCGTCGTCAACTATCACGGTGCGCCAGCCGAGTCCGTTCGCCAACGTGGCCATGGTGTCCACCACGGGGGAACGCCCGACGATTACCAGCTGGGGGGTGGGGAGGTGCGGTTCGATGTAAATCTCCAGGGCTCCTTCGCTCGCACAGGACGTGGGGAAGGTCAGCAGGCCGTCGCGGGCTCGGGTCTCCAGGTCCTCAGGGGCACCGATGAGCATAAGCCGCGGTTCACCGTCGGCCATAGCCTTCATCGACTGGCGGACGACCAGGGGTTCGGTGCAGGCGCCGGCAACCCAGCCGCTCACATCACCGTTGGAAGTTACAAGTGCCTTGTAGCCCATCTTGCCCGAAGAGGGGGCACGCCTCCAGACCACGGTGGCGAGGGCAAATGCCTCGCCACCGTGGCGGAACTCGTGTGCAAGCTCCAGGAGGTCTTTAGCCATTAAGGCTAGTTTCCTACTTTTTCGGGATTAGTCCTGGCCCGGAAGGGGCGGGTAACCCGACACGTCCTTGCGGTAGTGGATGGCTTCCCACACACGACCGGACAAGCACGGCATGTCGATGTTGCGAACACCCAGGTGCTCGAGAGCGTCGATGACCGCGTTGACGAAGGCAGCGGGGCCTCCGACTGCGCAGGACTCGCCGATTCCCTTGCAACCGATCGGGTGGTGCGGTGACGGCGTAACCACCTCGAACAGCTCCATGTGAGGGGCTTCCCAGGCGGTCGGCAGCAGGTAGTCCATGTAGTTGGCACCGATGCAGTTGCCGTCCTTGTCGTAGGTGATGAACTGCATGTTCGCCATG
>DATLGP010000068.1:0-2877 GCA_035540395.1 Actinomycetota bacterium | reverse complement strand
GGTCCGGGGGGTTGCCCGGGCAGCGCCGGCCGCCGGGGCCGTGGGGCTGGCCTGAACCTGGTCCCTCACCATCACGGAGCTTGCGACAAGGACGCAGCTATCTTCGTCCAGGACCGGGCCCTGGACGGCAACCTCTGCATTGACGAGGTTGTTGGGGAACCGCTCTTCGCCGGTCACGGCGGCGGGATCAAACGAGGTCGTACTGGTGTAGACGATCACGACCGTGTCGCCTTCGCCGAAGCGGCAGACGGTGTCCTGGCCGGAGTAGCTGGACAACCTGAGGGCCAACGAGCCGGGCGCGGCCTGTTCGATGGCCGTTCGCTGGCCCTGCGTTTGACCCGGTGTTTGACCCGGTGTTTGACCCTGCCCAGCCTCGCCGGTCGGGCTCGCTTGCGGGCTGGCAGTCGGACTCGGAGTGGCGGTTGCGGCAGGGGAAGGACTGGCTTCTTCCTCACCTGAGGCGCTTCCGGAAGCCTCGATCACCGTGCCTTCCAACTGGAAGGTAGGGGTCGGTGTCGGCGACGGCTCCGGCGTGGGCTCCTGCGTCGGCACGACCTCGGGGTCTCCACCACAGGCCGCAGCCAGCAGAAACACGGTCGCCACCAGGCACTTGAGAATCTTCATTGCCCCTCCTTGATCCGATGATGACGCTGACCGACCGGGGAGCCCGATCGTCCGGCAACCGGGTAGATGAGTCTTACGATTGTGCCGCATAGCCTAAGCCCGGAAAGGGCGGCAGGTGTGGATCTGGCCGGTTGCCGTCGAACACCTCCGGGAGCTAGCCGTCACTACCCGGCCGGCAAAGGCCGCCCTACCGTCGGATTTGGTCCAACCTGGCTGACCCCCGAACAGCGGTTCCAGAACCGCATTCTGGCTATTAGAATCCAGCTGATGGGCGCAGACAGGGGCATCGACGCCGACGCCAATACTCCGTCCGGGGCCGCGACCCCCGTCACCCGCTGGGAAAAGCTTTTTTTTGCGGCGGTCGGCCTCTCCGCTTTGTGGATCGGCTTTTGGGGCTATTTCCTGCCTGAAATACAAAAATCGATTCCATTTGCCATCCCGCCGCTGCACGCCCGCTTCCTGGGTGCGATGTACCTGTCGGCGGCGGTAATGCTCCTACTCGGGTACCTCGCCCACCGCTGGAGCGACATCACGGTCGTACCTGTGATGACCGCGGTCTGGACCGGCGGAATCTTCCTCGTCTCGATGCTGCACACCGACCTGTTCGACTTTGGGACCATCCAGACGTGGATATGGTTCATCGCCTACGGTGTCTATCCGGTTATTGCGATCTGGCTCGTCTGGGCGCACCGGCAGCAGATCCTGGCCTCCTATCCCGGCGGGGACCTCCCGGGCGCAGTCCGCTTCTACCTTCTCGCCCAGGGGGTACTGCTGACATTGCTGGCGATGGCCTTGTTCCTGGCGCCTTCTGCCATGGCGGACGTTTGGCCGTGGGCGATAACGGTCGAGCTGGCTCAGCTCTACTCGGCCCCCTTCCTGTCCTTTGGGATCGGCAGCTTATTGCTGGGGCGCATGGACGGTTGGCGGCGGATGCGGGCCGGAGCGGTGACCATGACGGTCTTCGCCTTCGGAGTGCTGACCGCCTCACTGATCCACCGCGACCTGTTCTCCCTGGAGGAGCTTGCGGGCCGGCTCTGGTTCGGGCTCTTTGGGGCCGGGACGCTGGCGCTGGTTCTCATCTCCTTCCGAACGATCCGAAGATGACCGACCGAGGCCGAAACTACCGGGTCGCGGGCGACACGCCGAAGGAGACCCAGCCCCAGCACACCGCGAAGCTATTCACAGAACTGGGGTCGCCTGGTGGCAAGTGGTGCGGAGCGCCGGATCTACGCCTGGAATTCTGGTGGGCCGCCCGGGACTCGAACCCGGAACCTTGGGATTAAGAGTCCCCTGCTCTGCCAATTGAGCTAGCAACCCACAGTCATTTTAGCCGAAGGAGGCCGATCGCTCAGTCGATCCTTTATGTCACCCCTTCCCGCTAGGTTCCAATCCGACGCTGGGGGTAGACGCAGTGGGCCGAAAAAGTAAGATTCTGTATTGGCTGGGGGTGGTGCTTGTGCTGGTTGCGGCCAGGACCGGCGCTGCGGGGGAGCTGCTTGGTCCCGTTGACTCCGTGTCCAAAACCGGGTCGTCGGCGGGGTCGGTTAGGCCGGCCGGGATCGGCCCTAACCGCCCGGCGGGGGTTCCGGCGGAAACGCAGGAGGGGAGGGTAGCCAGGATCGTGGACGGCGACACCATACGGGTGGCAATCGATCGTCCCGGCGGGTCCGTCCCGGTGGGCCGTGACCACCGGATCCGCATTCTCCAGATAGACACCCCGGAGACCGTCCGTCCGAATTACCCGGTTCAATGCGCCGGCCAGGACGCCACCGCGTTCGCCCGAGCCGAGCTGCCTGTGGGGTCCACGGTTTACCTGCTGGCCGACCGGGAGGACAAAGACAGCTTCGGACGCTACCTCAGGTACCTATGGGATTTCGAAGGGGAGTTCTACAACGAAAAGGCGGTGGCCCGGGGCCTGGCCAAGGCGGTGGTTTACCCGCCGAACGACCTCTACGCCGGCCGAATGAGACAGGCGCAGGCTGCGGCCAAGCAGGATCGCAGGGGGCTTTGGGGAGAGGTGTGCACGGGAGCGCAGTGACGAAGGGGGAGCGGAGCTATGAGGGGGCCAGTGCGGGGTGGCCGGTGCAGCAAATTGGCAGTGCAGTGCGGTTCGGTGTGCTTGCTCGTTCTAATGACCGCATGCGGGGGTGACGCGGCCGAACGGGCGGCGCAGTCCTCACCGGCGCCCACCGTGGCGCCGGCCGAGCCCTCGCTGTGTGTCACCGACACCGTGGTGTCCGCCGAGATGGCGGA
>DATLGP010000067.1:0-10574 GCA_035540395.1 Actinomycetota bacterium | reverse complement strand
GAGCGGGCGATGTCGGCGCTAGCGCTGCTGTTCGCCATCTTCAAGTCGCGGCCCTCGCCTTTTTACATCCTGGACGAGGTAGAGGCCGCCCTCGACGACGTCAATCTGCAAAGATTCCTCGGTCTGCTTCACGAGTTCCGGGGTTCGTCCCAACTTCTGGTGGTAACCCACCAAAAGAGGACCATGGAGATCGCAGATGTCCTCTACGGTGTCGCTATGCGCCCGGACGGCGTGACCAAGGTAATTTCAGAGCGGCTGAAGGACTTCTTCCCGGCGTCGGTGTCGTCGCCCGGTTCCGTGATTGGGGTTGATTTGGAATGAATGAGATCGTTCTGGCGGGGATAGTCCTCGCCCTGCTCGTCGTCCTGCTGATAGCCAGGACCTCTACCAAAACACGGCCGACGGATCGAGACTTCGAAGACCTTGGTGATGGCGCGGTCGACGAGATAGCCGAAGAGGACCTGGAAGCCGAGCTCGCCGAGCTGGAAGCAGAGCTGGAGCTCGAGGAGGCGGTAGAGGAAGCCCTCGAGGAGGTAGAGCTTGAGGAGCCACCCGCTCCGGTTGCCCCGCCCCCTTCCCGGTGGGCCCGCGGACTGGCCAAGACCAGGGGGGCCCTGGGTTCCACGCTGAAGGCCCTCGGCCTGCGGGACAAACTAGACGGTGACGCCTGGGAGGAGATCGAGGAGGCGCTGATCAGAGCCGACGTCGGCATGGATGCCACCGACCGGGTGCTGGAGGCGCTGCGCAAGGAAAACCCGTCGCCCGACGAGCTGCACGATGCTCTGCAAAAAGAGCTGGTAGAGATTTTGGATGCAGGCGACACCACGCTTCACACCCGCCCGGGCGAGGTCGCAGTCTGGCTGGTGACCGGGGTCAACGGAGTGGGCAAGACCACCTCTATCGCCAAGCTGGGCCGCCGGTTGAAGGACGACGGGCATTCGGTGGTTCTGGCGGCGGGGGACACCTTCCGGGCGGCGGCCATCGAACAGCTGGGGACCTGGGCCGGCCGGCTCGACGTCCACATGGTGAAGCACGCGCCCGGCGCCGACCCGGGGGCCGTGGTGTTTGACGCCATCGAACACGCCAAGGCGAAGAAGATCGACGTGGTGATCGTTGACACCGCAGGGCGGCTGCAGACCAAGACCAACCTGATGGAGGAGCTCAAGAAGGTGCGCCGCATCGCCGACCGGGAGGCCGGGGGCGTCACCGAGGTGCTGCTGGTCTTAGATGCGACGGTCGGTCAGAACGGGCTGGCTCAGGCCAAGGCATTTCAGGAGGCGGTGGGAGCCACCGGTGTGATTCTCACCAAGCTCGACGGCACCGCCAAGGGCGGGATCGTCGTTGCGATCCAGGAGAAGCTGGGGATCCCGGTGAAAGCAGTCGGAGTGGGCGAGGGAATCGAGGACATGGAGACCTTCGATCCGGATGCTTTCGTCGAGGCAATGCTCTCCTAACCATCCCCGTTACCCGGTTTCCGGACCGCCGGGGTGAAACCCGGGCGATCGGCCGCCATCAGCCGGGTAGGACCCTCTTTTTCCTCCACGGTCGCCACGTAACGAAAGCCGGCCTTCTCCAAAGCCCGCCAGGAGGCGACGTTGGCCTCATGGGGGGCGGCACAGGCCTGCGTCCACTCCGGGTGCAGGTCGAAGACAACCTGTTCGAGGAACGCTCGGATCATCCGGGCGCCAAGTCCCCGTCCCCGGGAATGCGGGTCCGCTACCAGGTAGTCGATACCTGCTGCGCTGCCGTCCACTCCGTGGGCCCACCATGCGGCGCTTTCGCCGGGCCAAGCCGCCGCCGGGTAGCACTGGATCCATCCGACCTCGCGGCCGTCCACCAGGGCCAGCCAGTGCTCCACGGGGTCGGTGTTCGCCGATCCGTAGTCGCGGACCACGCCCTCCCACGACACGTCGTCGCCCTCCCACCACCGGACCACGCCCGGCTCGTTCAGCCACGCATGGAGCATCGGAAGGTCGCGGTCGGTGAGCCTGCGGAAGGTCACATCCATGCGAGAAGGGTCGCACGAACCGGCGTTGTATTACCCGGACGGGCGGGTGCTACGCGCAGGAACGAAGCTGAATGGTCCTGCCGCTGTGGATGGACACCAGTCTCTTCCCGGCTGCCCAGGCTCTCAGGGCTGCCTCCAGCTCCTGCCTGTCGGTTCTGCTGTCGGTGACCAGGCTGAGCCGAATGCAGTTCAGGCCGGACTTTCTCCAGGCGACGAAGTAGTCTCCCGCCCAGCCGTCGGCGGCTTCCCACGCCTGGTCCTCCGGCAAGTCCCTCAGGAGCAGCGTCAGCAACCCCCGTTCCCCGAACACGCCCTCCTCGTCGGGGTCGCGGTCGGCGTCGGGTGGCTCCACCGAAACCGGCTTCTGCAGATTCAAGAACCGCTCCGGGTGCAAGATCTGCTCGCTCGTGGTCGGCGGGGACACGAAGGCCTGGTCGAGACGTTCCTGACCCCCCTCCGCCAGGATCTCGAGAACAAACTGCTCGCCGACCTCGTAGGGGAACGACGACAGCATGGACAGGGTCTCCAGCGACCGGGAAGGCGCCTGGTCGCCGAACCCGGACATGTCTATGTCCTGCTCCTGGATGGCCATCTGCCGCTCTTCGGGGCTCAACGACTCCAGGTAAAGGTTTTCGACGCGGGTGGCGTCGCCCTCCACCAGGGATTCGAAGGCCAGGTAGGTCTCGTCGAAGTCGTTCAGCTCCCGGTTGAGGTTGAAGTGCTGGTCCTGCAGCGCGTGGGTCAGCTCGTGGACCAGGATCTGGCGGACAAAGGGCGAGGGCTCGTCGCCCTGCACCACCAGACGTTTGGAGTACGCGTCGTAGTAGCCGAGAGTTCCTCCATCCTGCAGCGGGTCTTCCAGCGCGTCCATGCGGTTGTCGCCGTCCACGAGGTGAAGCGCCTTCAGGGCGATATAGGAATCGGCCGATTCCGGCATTCCGTATTCCTCCGCTTCGGCGGCCAGCCGTTCGCGGAATGCGCCGGCGGACTCGACCACCACCGGGACCTCGTGCTTGAACTTCAAGCCGCGAGCGGTCTCCACGAATTCCTTGAGCTCGCCGATGGTTTGCTTCCATTCCGGCGAGAGCGGCTGCTGGGGATCGGCGGTCCCGGCGCTCTCGGCGGCCATCTGCTGGATTCGGGTGCTGATGATCCGGTACGGCACGACAAGTGAAGCCAGCGCGGCAATCACCACGATCGCCAGGATCGGTTTCTTCGCGCTCTTTCCAGTCCGGACGCTGCTCACATGACTCCTATGCCTTGGCCGACCGGGTGCTTGCGAAAGGCTTGCCCGGTCCAGGCTATCTGGATCGGCAGAATTGCCCAGGGCTTAAGCCTCAAATTCCGCGCCCGGCCCGTGCGAGGCCAATCCGGCCGCATCCCCCAGTACTATGGCTTACATGTTCGATGCCCTGGGCGATCGCCTTGACAACGTCTTCAAGCAGCTGCGCAGCCGCGGGCGGCTGACCGACAAAGACGTCGAAGCCGCTCTGCGCGAGATCCGCCTGGCCCTTTTGGAGGCGGACGTCGCCCTGCCGGCAGTCAAGACCTTCCTCGGCCACATCCGCGAAAAGGCGGTGGGCGAAGAGGTCCTGAAGTCCCTGACCCCGGGCCAGCAGGTGGTGAAACTGGTTCACGACGAGCTGATCAGCATCCTGGGAGGCCGGCTCTCTCCGCTGAAAATGGCCCCCAAGCCTCCGACGGTCATCATGCTGGCCGGGCTTCAGGGTTCCGGTAAGACCACCCTCGCCGCCAAGCTGGGCGCCCACCTGAAGAAGAAGGGCAGCCGGGTCATGCTGGTGGCTGCCGACCTGCAGCGACCGGCTGCCATCCGCCAGCTCGAGGTCCTGGCCGGGCAGGCCGGCGTGCAGTTCCACAGCGATCCCGGCGAAACCGACCCGGTGAAGGTTGCTCGCTCCGGGCTGGAAGCCGGCCGCCGAAACGCCGACGTGGTGATCGTCGACACCGCCGGGAGGCTCGGCATCGACGAGGAGATGATGGCGCAGGTCGCCCGGGTACACGACACGGTCCAGCCCGACGAGGTGCTGTTCGTCCTGGACGCAATGACCGGTCAGGACGCCCTGAACTCGGCCAAGGCTTTCTCCGAAAGGCTGCCGCTCACCGGCATTGTGCTCACCAAGATAGATGGAGACTCCCGAGGCGGAGCCGCTCTTTCAGCGACGACGGTCACCGGCGTGCCGGTTAAGTTCGCCGGTACGGGCGAGAAGCTCCAGGACCTGGAGCCGTTTCACCCGGACCGCATCGCCTCGCGGATCCTCGGGATGGGAGACGTGCTCAGCCTCATCGAAAAGGCCGAAGGGACTATGTCCCAGCAGGAGGCCGAGGCCCAGGCCCGCAAGGTGATCGAGGCCAAGTTCACCCTCGAGGACTTTCTGACTCAGATCCAAAGCGTGAAGAAGATGGGCGGCATAGGGGACCTGCTGAAGATGCTGCCCGGTGTTCCCGGCGTGGGCAAGATGAAGGACATCGATGTCCAGGATCACGACGTGGCCCGAATCGAGGCGATCATCCGCTCGATGACTCCCCAGGAGCGCAACGACCCGCGGATCATCTCGGGCAGCCGGCGAATCCGTATCGCCAAAGGATCGGGCAGCCAGGTCCGGGAGGTGAACGAATTGATCAAGCAGTTCGACGCCGCCCGCAAGATGATGAAGCAAATGATGAAGTTCGGCGGCACGGGTGGAAAAAAGGGCAAGAAGGGTTTCAGCCTTCCTCCCGGCCTGGGACTTTAGGAAGCGGTCGGCCCGGCGGGACCCTGCGGAGCGCCGGTTCGCTGTTACACTGCACCTCTATGGTAAAGATCAGACTTCGCCGCATAGGCAAGAAGAAGCAGCCCACCTACCGTGTGGTGGTCGCAGACTCCCGCGCCCCACGTGATGGCCGGTTCATCGAGTCGATTGGCAAGTACGCCCCCCGCCAGGAGCCGTCGCTCGTAGAGATCGACGCAGAACGCGCTCTCGAGTGGCTCGGCAAGGGCGCACAGCCTTCCGAAGCCGTGACCAAGCTCCTCAAGATCGCCGGCGTCCTCGATGAGAAAGGCAAGACCCTCACCGCTTCGTCCGCAAAATGAGCTCGCGCGAAACGCTCGAGTTCGTTGTTTCATTTCTCGTGGCAAATCCCGACGATGTGCGGATAGAGGAAGAGGTATCAGGTCGTACGATCATGTACGACCTTTTTGTGCACCCCGATGACGTGGGCAAGGTCATTGGCCGCAACGGGCGAATCGCCCGGGCGATACGGGCGGTCGTCAAAGCCGCGGCCGTCAGGGAAGACCGCAACGCCGTAGTCGAAATCATCGACTAGCACCCCGCTCCGGTGGCCCTAGAGGAATCCGAGTTCGTCCTGGTCGGCAGGGTGGTCAAACCCCACGGCCTGCGGGGCGAGGTGCTGGTGCGCTCACTCACGGAAAACCCGGACCGCTTTGCCGAGGGCGCCGAGTTGCTTGTAGGTCCCGACCTGGAATCCGCCGAACCGGTCGTCGTCGCGGCATCCCGCAACCACAAGGATGCGCTGCTGGTGTTTTTCGACGGCTTCCACAGCATCGAGGAGGCTGAGACCTTGCGGAACTGGCTGATCTTCATCGACGGTTCCGAGCTCGGCGACCTGGAGGACGACGACGCCTTCTGGGAGCACGAAGTCGTGGGTCTGGACGTGGTCCACCGGGATGGAAGGACCCTGGGGAAGGTGCAGGAGGTCCTCGCGCGCCCGGCGCAGGACCTGTGGGCCATCGCCACCGCCTCGGGAGAGGTGCTGTTTCCGGCGGCCAAGGAGCTGGTGGTCGCGGTGGACCTGGAGAGACGAAAGGTCGTGATCGACCCGCCTGAGGGCCTCTTCTAGTGCGGTTCGACGTCCTGAGCATCTTTCCCGAGGCGTTCGAGTCACCTCTTAAGGTCAGCCTGCTGGGCAAGGCCATCGAGGCCGGGCTTCTGGAGGTGGCAGTCCACGACCTGCGGAACTGGGCTCCCGGACCCCACCGCAAGGTGGACGATGCCCCCTTCGGCGGGGGAGCGGGCATGGTGATGGCTCCCGGACCGGTGGTCGATGCGGTGGAGGCGGTCGCCCACCCCGGGGCCCGGGTGATCCTGCTGGCGGCATCGGGCAGACCCCTGACCCAGGCCCTGGTGGCCGAGTTCGCAAGCGAGGATCGGATAGTGCTGGTGTGCGGCCGTTACGAGGGCATGGACGACCGGATCCGGCAGGTGCTTCGGGCCGAGGACGTTTCGATAGGCGAATACGTGCTGGCCGGCGGCGAGATGCCCGCGCTGGTCCTGATCGAAGCAGTTTCCCGGCTGATCCCCGGCGTGATGGGCAACGCCGGCTCGTTGGGGGAGGAGTCGTTCTCCGACGGACTTCTCGAGTATCCCCAGTACACCCGGCCGGCGGAATTCCGCGGCTTGAAGGTGCCCGACGTGCTGGTATCCGGGCATCATAGGCTGGTGGCCGACTGGCGGCGTGAACAGGCCCTGCGCCGCACCTTTGAGCGAAGACCCGAGCTGTTGCGGAACGCCGGCATCACCGATGCCGAGAGGGAGCTGATCCGGTCATGGTCAGAGGGTGATTGACGGACTCCGGCGTCATCCGCCGGGGCGATGGCCTGCGGCTTCGGCTATCATCGGATTACGCGCGCAATCTGCGTACAAGACTTCCAAAGTCTCCCCAGACTTTACGACCC
This sequence comes from Actinomycetota bacterium, assembly GCA_035540395.1. Lineage (GTDB taxonomy): Bacteria > Actinomycetota > CADDZG01 > JAHWKV01 > JAHWKV01 > JAJCYE01. The sequence goes on along the minus strand of DATLGP010000067.1, from coordinate 3,873 downwards.
GACTCAAAGGGGTGAACACATGACGAAGACGGACGTTCTGCTGCGCCCCGTTTTGAGGGAGGATCTTCCCGATTTCCGCCCCGGCGACACGGTCAAGGTACATGTTCGAGTTGTCGAAGGCCAGCGTGAGAGGATCCAGGTCTTCCAGGGCATTGTGATCCGCCGGCAGGGCTCCGGGGTGAGGGAGACCTTCACCGTCCGTAAGGTCTCGTTCAACGTCGGCGTCGAGCGCACTTTCCCGGTTAACTCCCCCATCCTTGCCAACATCGAGGTGGTGAGCCGTGGCGACGTCCGCCGGGCCAAGCTTTACTACCTGCGCTCTCGAGTGGGCCGTGCGGCCAAGGTAAAAGAAAAGCGGTTCTGACCCTCATGCAGACGAGGTCCAGATCCGAGCGATCGACCGAACAACCCGAAGAAAAACAAAGTGTCGGCCAGTTCTTCAAAGAGCTTCCGGTGCTCGTGGTCGTGGCCCTCGGCATAGCCATCCTCGTCAAGGCTTTCGTGGTGCAGGCCTTCTTCATCCCGTCGGGCTCGATGGAGGACACCCTCCAGATCAACGACCGGGTCCTGGTGTCCAAGTTCACCTACCGCATCTCCGAACCCGAATATTCGAACGTGGTCGTCTTTGAGTCCCCGCTGAGCCGGAGGGTCCCGGAGCCCGACGTTGGTCCGGTGCAGTCGATAATGGACAACGTCATGCAGGGCCTGGGGTTGAAGTCGTCCGAGCAGGACTTCATCAAGCGGGTGATCGCCACCGAGGGACAGACCGTCCAGGTGAAGGAGGGATCACTGTACGTGGACGATCGGCGGCTGGAGGAGCCCTACCGGAAAGATGAAGATCCGATGCCGGACTATGGCCCTACGACCGTCGGTGCGGATAAAGTGTTCGTGATGGGAGATAACCGCAGCAACTCCGAGGACTCGCGGGTGTTCGGCCCCATTCCCGAATCCAGCATCGTCGGCAAGGCATTCGTTCTCATTTGGCCTCTGAACCGCTTCCGCTGGCTTGGGTCAAGCTGAGTCGGTTAGGCAAGCTCAAAACAAGGTTGGTGTAGCTCGTGCCTGAAAAGCATGTCCCGAAGCACCGAGCCCCGAAGCGAGAGTTGTTCGGGCGCCGCAATTCGGTGGCCGGTTCCAATAACGGAAACGGTTCGTCGAACCGTTCGGCCGAGCGCCGGGTGGTGCAATCCTCCTCCAACGGCGCGGGCGTCGACGCCGTTCCGCCCGCCCTGCGGGAGCCGGACGGCAGGCGGGACCACGATCGAGCGGCTTCAGCCCCGAAACCCGAGACCGCCGGACCACCGCCCAACACTTCGCAAGACCTGTTCGCTCCCGACGTAACTGCTCCGCCAGTTCTCTCATCGGAGGACTATTTCGGTGCCCTGGTCAAGCCGAAGCCGCCCTCGCCGGTACCGGCCTCCGCAGGTGCCAGGGGCGCAGAGCCCACGGAGTCCATGGAAACTGTGGCGGCCCCTCGGATCACGCAACCCAGACACAAAGACGGCGGCTCGGACCTGCTCGAGGAGCCGAAACCGATCCAGGTGAGGTCCGCCATTCAGGGGGGCAGCCAGGCCTGGGACCCTTTCCTCAAGGATCCCGAGCCGGAAGCAAGAAGGTTCCGCCGGAAGGAGCCCAAGTCGGACCTCGAACGGCTCAAGACCATCAGCACCAAGCGCAAGCTCTCCCGCCCGCGGCCCGCCGAGGAGCGCCAGGAACATCAATCCCTCGGCCAGTGGCTGAAGGAGATAATTCTGCTGGGCCTGATTGCCATTCTGACCGCGGTGCTGCTGACCAACTATGTCGTGCAGGCCTTCTTCATTCCGTCGGAGTCCATGGAGAACACCCTGGTGGCCAACGACCGGGTGCTGGTCAACAAGCTCGTGTACAAGATCCGGGATCCTCGTCCGGGAGACGTGATCGTCTTCACCTCTCCCGAGCGGGACGCAGTGGACATCCCCGAAGCCGGAGTAGTTGGGCGGGTTCTCAACCAGGCGGCCCAGGGTCTTGGACTGAGGTCATCGGTGCAGGACCTTATCAAGCGGGTGGTGGCAGTTGAGGGACAGGTGGTGGAGGCCAGGATCGGGTCGCTGTATGTCGACGGCCAACAGGTCGGCGAGCCCTATCGCAAGGACAGGCTCCCCATGCCGAACTACGGACCGTACGAGGTCCCGGCCGGGCATGTGTTCGTGCTGGGAGACAACCGGATGCAGTCGCACGACTCACGGGCGTTCGGCCCCATTCCCGAGGACACCATAGTCGGCCGGGCATTCGCCCTCATCTGGCCGATACAGCGTCTCAGCCTTCTCACGTCGTAAGGGCAGGGCCCGCCGTGAGCTACAGGGCAACCTATCGAACCCGCACCTACCGGGTGCGCGGACGGGTGGCCAAGGCCCGGACCAACCCTGTGCCCGGCATGAAGCACGAAATTGCGCTGCGCGACTCGGGTGCGGAGTTGGTGGCCGGGGTCGACGAAGTCGGCCTGGGCGCCTGGGCCGGGCCGGTCGCGGTCGGCGTGGTGATATTCCGCCCGGGTACCCGCGTGTACAAGGTCCGCGACTCCAAGCTGCTCGACCAGCCCCGGCGGGAGTTCCTTTCGGCCCGGATCCGGGACCAGGCGATGTGCTGGTCCACCGGACTCAGCTGGCCGGACGAGATCGACAGGGTAGGGCTCTCCGAAGCGATGCGCCGGGCCGGCGCCCGGGCCCTGGACGGCCTGGACGTCTGGCCCGACTGCTTCCTGATCGACGGCCAGTGGAATTTTCTCAAGACCAACCCGCTGGAGCCGAGGGTGAAGATGGTGGTGCGAGGCGACTGTGAGTCGGTCTCGATCGCGTCGGCTTCGATAGTGGCCAAGGTCCTGCGGGACCGGCTGATGGGCCAGCTGTCGCAGCAGTTCCCGCCCTACCTGTTCCACCTGAACAAGGGATACCCGTCGCCCGCCCACAAGTGGGCACTGTCCGCATTCGGACCTTCACCGGTTCACCGCCGCCTGTTTGCCCCGGTTCGCAAGCTGGCGGTGGAGGGAACCGAGGGGCGCCTGCTGCCGTGTCTGCCGGCACCGGGACCGGACGCCGGTGAGAGCAGGTTGCCGATCCTCTCCTGAGTACGGACGCGCAGGACCTGCCGGTGTGCAACGATCGGGGGCGGCGCAAGAAATGCAGCCTGCCAACGGAAAGCCCCCAAGCGGTTACCATTTCGGAACCGGGAGGAAAACTATGAGTGCCGAAGACCTAGAGCAGTTCGAGACGGACTTGGAGCTTGCCCTGTACCGGGAGTACCGGGACGTGCTGCCGATGTTTCGCTACGTCGTGGAGACCGATCGCCGCTCCTACCTGTGCAACAGCTACGAGCTGGTGCCTCACACCGCTCCGGGGTCCGGGACCTGGTTCGAGCTGATCTTGAAGGACGCCTGGGCTTGGGACATCTACCGCCCCACCAGGTTTGTCGCCGAGGTCAAGATCCACACCGTGCGGGACCTCAACATCGAGGAGCTTGCCCGCTCGGTGGATCGCCACCCCTCCATGGGGGACCTCGAGGAGCTTTAAGACTTTCAGTCCGGGCCGGTTCGGCACCGTCCGCCGGTTCTCGGACGCCTTACGGCACGATCGGTGTCACCGGGCGCCGCTAGTCTCGAGCTCATGACGGAACGGCAAGTGATCCAGATGGTGGGCGAGGACTGCGCCGCCGGCCTGCTTCAACGAAAGGGTATGAAAGTGCTTGCTCGCAATTGGCGCTGCAAGCTCGGCGAGCTGGACCTGGTGGCCATGGACGGCACTACCATCGTCTTCGTCGAGGTGAAGTGCCGCAGCCGGGACCACCTCTACGATCCGTCGCTCGCCGTGGACTTCCGCAAGCAGTCCAAGGTCCGCAAGG
>DATLGP010000066.1:0-4030 GCA_035540395.1 Actinomycetota bacterium | reverse complement strand
CGGGGAGATCGTGAGATCGCTGCGCTGGTGAAAAGGGAGCGGCTTGCCGGCCGGTCGCCGACCACCCATGGGGGAGTGGTTGGGCAGGTTTGGCGGGGAGGAGCCGGTCGTCAGGCTATGGTCGCCCGCCTGCTCGCCGGGATGGAAGTCCGATCACTCGATCTAGACCTCGGCAAACGTGCCGGTGTTCTTCTGGGCCTGAGCGGTGGAGCGGACGTGGTTGATGCCGCCCTGGTGTGCCTTGCTGTAGACGGTGACGAGATTCTGACCTCGGACCCCGAGGACCTGGTGGGGCTGGCCCGCAACGCAGGCGTCCACGTGGATCTGATTGCGATGCATTGACCGCCGACACCGGCGGACGCCTGAGGTGGCAGGCCATACTTGAGTAAAAGCGCACCACGACAAGGAAGACCGCAGTGGACCAGTGCAGCCATCTCGACCAGATCCGCGAGGTGACCCCGTCGTCTCCGGGGTGCGAGGACTGCCTGGAGAAGTTCCGCCACGACTGGACCGATCTGCGCGTGTGCCAGACCTGCGGCCACGTTGGCTGCTGCGACAACTCACCGGGCAGGCATGCCTCCAAGCACTTCCGCAAGGAAGGCCATCCGATTGTCCGTTCCTACGAGCCCGGAGAAAGTTGGTTCTGGTGTTACACGGACGAGGTGAGCTTCGAGATCGAGGACGCCCCGCCGGCCCCGTCTCACCCGCCCCGGCGAAGGCGGAAGTAGCGGCGAGCATCGGAGCGGCTACGCCTTCGTTCGCATATCTCCCGGGGGAGCGCTACCAGCCGGGATATCGCTCGATCTGACGAGGCTGAACCCGGTCATTGCCGGCGGATAGCTCCAGCAGATCTCGAGCGAGTGTTTCCGCAATCTCTCTGGCCTCGACCTGCTGCGCCAGGTCTGCCGGAATAGCGTCGTAGCCCCAGAGCGCACCCAGGATGTTGCCGGTGATCGCTCCGGTGGAGTCGCTGTCGCCGCCGTGGTTTACCGCAGCCAGCACGCCGGAGCGGAAGTCGTCGGCAGTAAGGCTGCAGAAAATTGCGATGGCCAGAGCTTCCTCCGCCACCCACCCTTCGCCCAACCGTTCGACGTTCTCCGGCGTAGGCCGCTGGGACCCGGCGGCCCGGCGTGCCCGGCGGACCGCCTCGGCAACCTCCTCGTATTCACGCCATTGACTCAACACGGCATCGGTCCGGTCGAGAGCATCTTGAAGCCGGGCTCCGTCCATCAACTCTGCGATGAGCATCGCAAGGTAGCCGGCGGCCAGAAATCCGGAGGGATGGCCGTGGGTGATCGCTGCGATCTGGCACCCGGTGTGAAAGGCGCTGCCATAGGACCGGGCGATCAAGCCGACCGGAGCGGCCCGCATTACGCCCCCGCAACCCTTGCTGTTGTTCAGCTTTTGGTACAGCTCTCCCATCGGGCCGGCCAGTGACGACAGGCACGTGGTGCCCGGGGCCCGCCGGTGGTGGAGCAGCTTCTCGCCGACCAGCCAGCCATCCAGCTCGCCGCTGCACTGGGGGATCCGGTCCCACGGAACTCCCTGCGTATGGAGCCAGCGGAGGTAGGCGTAGTAGGTGACGCCTTCGAAGTTCGATAGGCCGCGCTCGCGGCCCCGAACGATTGCACGGATCAGGCCTTCGGCCGTGAAGAAGGTCATCTGGGTGTCGTCGGTGATGGCGCCCACCTGGCCATACGCTTCCTCGAACTTGGTCACCCCTTGCGGGCCGAACCTGGATCGGATTGCTGCGAGAGAGAGGAATTCGACCGGTCCCCCCAGGGCGTCTCCCACGGCCCCCCCGACGAGGCAGCCTCTGGCTCTTTGCAGGGGCTGGAGTTCCGGCAGCCTCGTTGGGTGGTGAGCCTTCGCGGTGGCGATTGCCTCCCGCTTCATCCGGGCCTTGGTTTCTGCCGCTTTTTTGCCTGCCGCCATGCGGCGGGCTTTCAGTGCGGTTGCGGTTTCTGCTGCCATAGCTGGACCCACTTCCGGTCGTCCTTCATGGAGCTGCTCGGGGCGCTCAGGTGACCGGGACTGGGGCCAGAAGAACAGTACGGCGTCGCCCACTCAGTGTACGCCGCAGGGTTCGGACCGCCCGCGAGGCTTTTAGAGCCTGGCATGGTGGTAGCAGTGAACTGGGAAAATATCGGATACCTGTCTACCGGCGTTTGCCCCGGAATACCCCACGGTTCGCAAGGAGCTCCCGGAGCCTTCGCCAGCGCCTCAACCAAGGAGTTCGGCAGACGGGATGAGATCTCCTTCGCTCGGTAGATCCCTTTCTAGCCTCAGAAATAGTACGAACCATACCGGATGGTCTGCTATGCTTAGGGTACCTGCCGGATTAAGCCAGAAGCAGAGACCAGGAAGACAGGTCGTATGACCTACGCCCCCAAAGCACTTCAGGGACCGAGCGCCGCCGCATCTCTCGCATAACGGCGACGGCCGAGGCGCCGCCCATCGACGATCACCCCAGGCCGTTCCGGCGCGAGGGCCTGTGGCGCCGACTCGGCCCGTTCTTGGCGCCGATCGGTTTGGCGTTTGTGTTGATGCCGTTTCATGTGGACGAGGCCTTAATCACGTTGGCCTGGGGAACACTACTGGCGGTCCTATTGGTCATCGGCCTCATCGCCGTTTTGCCCTGGCAGCGGTGGCCGGGTTCGGTTCAGGCGGTTCCGGTGCTGGCCTGTCTGGCAGTGCTGGCGACGGTCCGGCACGTCACCGGCGAAGCTGACTCCGCCTTCGCTTCTTTGGCCACGCTGCTGGTCCTGTGGCTGGCCCTGTACGGGACGCGCAAGGATCTGATCCTTGCATTGCTGGGGCTAGCTCTCGTGTTCGTTCTACCGATTTGGTTCATAGGGCCGCCCCGCTATCCGGCGTACGACCTCACGGAGGCTGCGTTGCTGGTAGCCATCAGCGGCACGGTCGCCTTTAGCATCCAGAAGCTGCTGGGTGACCTCCGCCGAAGCGAGCAGAAGTTCCGAAACGCAGCCAGCAGCGCTCCGGTTGGTGTCTTCATCACGAATGCGCAGGGCGCCTCCACCTACATGAACCAGCGTTGCCGGGAGATCTTTGGTGTGTCGGAGACCGATGCCCTCGGGGATAGCTGGCGGGCGGGTCTTCACCCCGACGATCGACAGAGGGTGTACGACGACTGGGTGGCAGCGGTGACTGCAGGCGTGGAGTACCGGGGGAGGTATCGTGTCGTCGACCGCCACGAAGGCACCCGCCAGGTAGAGGCAGTGGCAGTGGTAACGCGTGACCACACAGGCAAGATGACGGGCTCTATCGGGTCCGTCACCGACATCACCGCACTGGTAGAGGCCGAGAAGGACGCCGCAGCGGCGCGGGACAAGGCGCTCGAGGCCTCGCGCATGAAAAGCGAGTTTCTGGCCAACATGAGTCACGAGATCCGCACGCCGATGAACGGGGTAATCGGGATGACCGAGTTGCTGTTGGGCGACCCCGCGTTGACCGAGCACCAGCGAAAGCAGGCTGCAGCCGTGCGGACCTCCGCTAACGCGCTTATGGGAATCATCAACGACCTACTGGACTTCTCCAAGATCGAGGCCGGCCAGTTGCGTTTTGAAGACCACGAGTTTCAGCTGAACAAGACGGTGCAGGAGGTCGTCGATATTTTGGCTCCGGAGGCCGAAGGCAAGGGCCTCGAGATGGAAGCATTGCTGCAGATCGAAGGACCCCAACACGTGCGGGGGGACCCCGGACGGCTGCGTCAGGTTCTGGTGAACCTGACGGGAAACGCCGTTAAATTCACCGATTCCGGCCGGGTGGAGATAAAGGTCACCGGGCCACAGGAAGGGGACCGGTATCGATTCGAGGTCAGCGACACCGGTATAGGTATCGCTGGGCAGGAACAGGCTGGCCTGTTCCGGGCGTTTCACCAGGTGGACAATTCGACCGCACGCCGTTTCGGCGGCACGGGACTCGGTCTGGCCATATCCAAGCAGATCGTCGAGCTCATGGGCGGTGAGATCGGCGTAAGCAGCCGCCCGGGAGAGGGCAGCATCTTTTG
>DATLGP010000065.1:0-3795 GCA_035540395.1 Actinomycetota bacterium | reverse complement strand
GCCTCGGCTGCCAGCTTGTCGGCATTCCGAGCCGCCTCCAGCAACGGAGTCACCCCGAAAACGCTCGCCAGGTGCTCTCTCAGCTTGAACTCCCCGTGGGCGCTCTCCAGGGCTCCGCCGTGGGCGAGAAAGGTAAGCCGGGCCAGAACCTGCAGGTCGCCCCCCAGCTCCTCCGCCATCAGCGACCGGAGTTCGTCCTGACCGGCGATCTCCCGGTCCCCCAGGCGGGCTTCGAGGCTGACCCGGCCCTTGCGGTTCACCGACCGGCCGATGGTCAGGTTCCCGGCCTTCGGAAGCCTGAGCACCACCCGGACCCCGGCCGACTCGGCGTCGCCCCGGATCTCCTCCACCGCGTCCACCCCGGAGGCCTCCCCGAACACGCCCCAGGCCGCCGCAAGGATCAGCGACGTCTTGCCGACGCCGTTGGACGCCACGATGAAGGTTGTCCCGGGACCCAGCTCCAGGTCCAGGCTCTCGTAGGCCCGCCAGTTGTTGAGGTGCAGTTGCAGGATCATCGGGTCTTCGCCAGCTCTCGAAGCCATGCGTCGATTTCGGCGGGCGAGCGCCGGCCCTCGTAAAGGGCGATCGCCATCGCCGCCAGACCTCCGGCTTCCGGTTCGCCCAGGCTGGTCAGCACCTCCTTTTTGGGAAACCGAGCTCGTGCGCCCAGCGCCTGCTGAATCCCTACCGACTCGGCGGCGCTGCGGCGGGCGAGCTCGGTGACGTTGAGTGCGGTGATGGCCGCAGCCTCGAACCGGGGCAGCGCTTCCCAGGCGGGGACCAGCTCCCTCAGGAACCCGGAGAGCGCCTCGCCGACCGGCTGGATGGGGCGGCGGTACCTGCGCGCAGCGACCCCACCCGCGGGAACCTCGATGGCCGGGGCGCAATCCTGCGGCTCGAGCAGCAGGCAGGTCAGATCCGCCCCCACCAGGCAGATCGCGGCGGTCTCGGAAAAGGCCCGAAACACCCGGTCCAGGCTTTCCAGGTGGGAGGTGTCCTTTTCGAGGTCTACCGCTCCGGCCACGTCCACCCTCCAAACCCTCACCCGCCCGCCGGGCGTTCCGACGGTCCAGCTTCCCGCGACGGCGAGGCCCGGAAGGGAAAAGCCGGAAGGAGCGCCGTCGAGGTCGACCGGTGCTCCCGGCGGGAGCCAGGTGGCCAGCTGGTGGAGGAGGGCCCGGTCGCGTTCCGAGGCGCTGACCCCGGCGAGCTGCTCTGCAGTACGGGAATCGGCGCGGCCGGCCGCCTGGAAAGACTCGGGATCGGCGGTTCTAAGGGCAACCCCCTCGGTCAGCTCGAGCATTGCCACTATTTCCTCCACCTGCCGCCGGACATCCGGCAATAGGCCGCCCAAATCCGGGGCCTCGCCTCCGAGCTCGAGGTACTCCAGGTAGCGGGCGACGGTCGCCTGGACCTGGTCGTTGGCTTCGCTCATGGCTTATCCCTGCTCTCGTTGTGGATACGAAGGTCGGCGAACGAGTCGTTGTCGAGCTCCCGAAGGGAGTTGTGGATCTTGACCACCGCACCGGCGAGTATCTGTCCTACCCGCTGGCCGGACAGCGGCGGGTTGAGTTCCCGTCCCACTGCCGCTCCGCTCTTGCGGTCGACGCGCACAGCCAGAAAGACCAACTTTTCGAGCCTGGTAAGTGAGTAGTCGATAGCCTGGGTGATTCCCGCCAGCGTCAGGGATTCGAAGAATTCCGCTTCGGCGCTCGGCGTGCTTGCGGCAACCGGCACGGAACGGATCTCGTTACCCTCGTCGTCGGTCCGGACGGCATCGAGCGAGGGCCCCAGGCGCCGGACCTCGGCCCGCTTCAGGGCGTCGATGGCCTTGTTGCGCGCGACCCGGCAGGCAAATACCGGGAAAGGACCGCTGCACCGGAACTGTCGGGCGGCCATGGAGGCCCAGGCTTCATCGACAACGCTCCAGGGGTCCATGCCGGCGACGACCTCATGATCTCCTCTCCAGACACGCTGAACCGACGCCCACATGAGGCGCCGGAGCCTTTCGTATTCAGTCTGGTCCAGCCCGTCGGGCAGAGCCGGCGCATCGGGCGCTCCCTGCATTGGATTCACCTTTCGGTCAACATCGAACTCAGGGTCGAAATCGAAAGCGGGGGGACCGACTCAGCGGACCGGATCGTTCTCGCGGCTCACTTTATTGCCGTATCCCTGGCCATCGCGATGCCGGCGGCCAGCACTAGCAGGGAACCCACCGTCTGGGACGGGCCGAAGATTATCCCCCCTATGCCGATCAACGGGCCGCCCACCGCCAGGCAGACTCCGGCCCATTTCGGGAGCCTGCCGGAAACCGCAGCCGACCACCCAAGCAGTACGAAACCCAGTGAGAAAAGAAGAACCCCGGCCCCAGCCACCCCCAGTAAGGGCGCGCCGTAAATCTCGCTGTACATGGTCTCGGCAGCAGCATCTCCGGCGAGAAAAGCCCTGCCCAGCGCCGGTTGGGCGGCGATTGCGACTCCGAACACCGCGGTTATGAAGACCTGCCCGAAGACTCCGGTCACCACGCCGGCCGACGCAAGGCCCGACCTGCGGCTGCCGGCGAGGTACGCCCCCAGGGCCACGAGGCCCAAAATGCCGAAGGCCCCCCCGGCTACGCTTCCGAGGATATGGCTGAGCAGGAAAACCTTCGTGGTGACGTACCGGCTCCAGTCCTCGAACCGGGTGGCCGGGTCAGGCTGATGGGTGAGCGTGGCCAGCAGTGTCAGGACGCCGAAAACGGGCAGCATCCAGATTCCGGCGCGTATCCATCTGCCCAGTCCGTTCACCGGCATCAGGCAACCTCGGGGGTGCCGGCGGGTTGTTTCGGTGCGAACTGCGTATCGTACAGCTCGGCGTAGCGGCCTCCCCGGGCGAGGAGCGCCTCATGGGTCCCGCGCTCGACTATTCGGCCATCCTCCATCACCAGGATCAGGTCGGCATTGCGGATGGTTGACAGCCGGTGGGCTATGACAAGGGCGGTCCGGCCGGATAGCGCCGAGGCCAGCGCCTCCTGCACCGCAGCCTCGGAGGTGGAGTCCAGGTGGGCGGTGGCTTCGTCAAGGATTACTACCCGGGGCTGCGCAAGCAGCAGCCGGGCAAGGGTCAGTCGTTGCCGCTCCCCTCCGGAAAGCCGGTACCCCCGCTCGCCGATGACGGTATCCAGCTTGTCCGGCAGCGAATCGACCAGGTCCAGCAGGCGGGCCTGCTTCAGTGCCTCCCACAGGTCCTCTTCCGTAGCGTCCGGCCGGGCAAAGAGCAGATTTCCCCGGATGGTGTCGTGGAAAAGGTGGCCGTCCTGGGTCACCATCCCCAGCGTTTCACGCAGCGAGGCGAAAGTGAGATCCCGCACGTCTACCCCGCCGAGGCGCACTGCGCCCTCGTCAACGTCGTAGAGCCTGGGCGCCAGGGCGGCGATTGTAGACTTGCCGGCACCGGACGAGCCGACCAGTGCCACCACCTGTCCCGGCTCCACCCGGAACGAAACTCCCTTCAGCACCTGTTCGCCTCCCCGGGTGTCCAGTACCGCCACCTCCTCCAAAGAGGCCAGCGACACTTTTTCGGCCGACGGGTAAGCGAAGTTCACCTTTTCGAACTCAAGCGAGACCGGCCCGTCGGGGACTGCGACTGCGTCCGGTTTCTCGGTGATCAGCGGTTTTACGTCCAGTACCTCGAAAACCCGCTCGAAGCTGACCAGCGCCGCCATGATGTCCACGCGGGCGCTCGCCAGGCCGGTGAGAGGTCCGTACAGCCGGGTCAACAACAGCGCCAGGGTGACGACGGTCCCGGCGTCGAGAC
>DATLGP010000064.1:0-6485 GCA_035540395.1 Actinomycetota bacterium | reverse complement strand
TCGTCCGGGCCGGACTGACGATGATCCTCGACGCCCAGCCCGGCATCGAGGTCGTCGGTGGGGCCGCCGACGGCCGCGAAGCGGTCGCCCTCGCCCGCACGCTGCGCCCCGACGTGTGCCTGTTCGACATCCGCATGCCCGGGGTAGACGGGATCGAGGCCACCCGCCAGCTCGCCGGCCCCGGCGTCGACGACCCGCTGGCGGTCGTCGTCATCACCACCTTCGACCTCGACGAGTACGTGTACGGGGCGCTGAAGGCCGGCGCCCGGGGCTTCCTGCTCAAAGACGCCGGGCCCGCCCTGCTCACGCAGGCCATCCACGCGGCCGCCAACGGCGACGCCCTGATCGCCCCGAACGTCACGGTGCGGCTGCTCGCCGCCTTCGCGGATACCCATGGCGGTGAGAGACCGACGCAGCCCATTGAGCCACTCACCAGCCGGGAAGAAGAGATCCTGATCCCGGTCGCACAAGGCTGGACCAATAGCGAGATCGCCGACGATCTGCACATCAGCATCAGCACCGTCAAGACCCACCTTGCCAGCCTCATGCGCAAGCTCGACGCCCGCAACCGCGTCGAGATCGCGATATGGGCCTACGAAACCGGCCGCATCAAAGCCTGACGACCGACACCGAACCCGCCGTCTCCCGATGACGTATCTCGGTTGCGCTGAGCTTCGCGCCGGCGGCTGCCAAGGGGTCCGGCTCCATCACACCGACGGCCCACGGGTGGCGCAGCAGCGTCGTCAGCCGAGCAAGGTGCCGGCCACCTCGGGAGTTGGGTAGAGAAGCGCAGGTTGGGCCGGCTCAGTCATACCCGTCGAGGCTTCGGAGGTCCTGATCGTCGGTCGGTGGGGCGCCGGTATCGGCACTTGCCTCGCTGAGCATCTCCCGCATGGATTTCACTCATCTCGATCTCTCCCTCTACCGACCCCTCAGGCCCAAGTTTGACGGTGGGAGGGCTAGAGGAACAGGGTCCAAGATCCCGGATCAATCGGGACGAATATCCGATTGTCTGCCCACGCCAACGACGAGGAACCGCCGTCCTGGATGGCCTCTGCCAAGCGCGACAAGCTATCTAGGGCGTCTTCCAGTGGACTCCTGGAAAGCGGGAAAAGTCGTTGTCGTACGACACCACCGTCCCCCGGTGCTCGATTGATAGGGCGGCGAGGTGAGCATCGTTCACCATGTTCCCTCCGACGCCTACTGCGGCGAGAAGCCGTCGGACCACCCGGGAGTGCTCGAAAGTTGGTTCCACCACGACGGCAGGCGATGCGGACAACCACGCATCAACCCGGTCAAGCGCGCCATCCATCGTAAGGGGCGCCGGAAATAACCCCAGCGTGGTGGACAGCCGCACGAATGCCAGAAGCGCCATCCAGGAAAAGGCTACGGTGGACTCCCCCGAGAGAGACCGGTCGAGCCAAGCTCGCGCCTGTTCGTGGTGAATAGCGTCGGTGTTGACTGCGTAGAGAAGGACGTTAGCGTCGACGAGGTTCAAGAGCCGGCACGCATCCGGCGGAGGAGGTCGTCGTCCTCGAGATTGGCGGCCACCTGAAGGGCGCGATCCAGATTGACGTGCGATTCACCCAAAGATGCCGTAGCAGTGCGGAAAGGCTGGCGCTGCTCGCTGCCTAGCCCTGCCCGGATGGCATCGTTTAGGGCTACCTTGAAGGAGACTCCGCGCTCGCGCATCGTCCGGCGCAATATCGCTGCAGTGTCATCGTCGAGCGTTACTGTGGTGCGCATTGAGGCATCATAGCATCAGATGTATTGATGTTGTGATGCCAGCCAGCAGGACCGGTTGTATTATGGTCGAGTGCTCCGGCATACCTATGTGGCGCCCGGCTCAGAGCAACGGAGATTGGGAACCTTCGAGCTGTCCAACGACAAAGGTTTGAGGAGCAGTTGCGGGACGTCGTCCCCCTATGGAAAAGCCATGCCCGGTTGAGACGGAGAGGCGCTGCCTGCCATGAAGATCCTGTACACCACCGATGGGTCGGACGCTTCAAGATCGGCTGCGGCGCTCTTGGCGGCCCTTGTCAACAGATCTGACGTGGAGCTGACCGTCCTTTCCGTCGCAGAGGTGGAGCTCATGTTTGCGGAGGCCTACTTCGTAGAGGGAGATCTCCTGGGTGAAGTGCGACGGCGCAGCAAGCAACTGGTCGACGCTGCTACGAGCGAGTTTCGGGATGTCGGGTTCACGGCGCAGGGGCATGTGATTGAGGGACGTCCCGGCCCGACGATCGTTCGGAGCGCAAAGATCGGCGGTTATGACCTGGTGGTGGTTGGAGCCGCCAGCAAGAGCTGGATGGGCAAACTCCTGCTGGGTAGCGTAAGCACTCACGTCCTGCACGCATCGCCGTGTGCAGTCCTGGTGGTGCATGAACCACCGGCCCAGGTCGAGCATCTGAAGGTTTTGGTGGCAACGGATGGGTCCGGAAGCGCCGACGGGGCGGCCGCCGCGCTCACCAGCATTGCAGACCCCTCTGGCTGCGAGGTCACGGTGATGTCGGTTGCCGAGGTCCCCAATTTATTGGTCGCGGGCTATCCCTTCGCCCCTCTGGCGGGCGTCAGCCCGGAAATCGTGACCGATTTGTTGGAGCGCGCCCGGTCCAACTCCGAGCGCTTGGTCCATTCCCTGCGAAGCGCGGGCTTCGCGGCGGAGTCCGTCGTCACCGAAGGATCCCCTCGTAGTCTCATCCTGGACAGGGCACAGGCGGGAGGTTACGACCTGGTCGTGCTTGGGACGCAGGGCCATGGGCCGATACTGAGCGGAGTGCTGGGGTCGGTAAGTGACGCGGTCTCCCGCCACGCCAAAGCCACCCTCGTGGGGCGAGTTTCTGGACGAGCAAGTGGAGAGCTAGGAGGATCGAAATGAGCGTAAAAGGGATATATCGGCTGGTTGCGATCGTGTTGACGGCGACGCTGCTCACCGCGTGTAACGCAGCCGATGAGACGACGACAGCAGTGTCTCCCCAGGCGACCCAGACGCCCGGTGATGCAACTCCCGCCACGCCGCCGCCCGACGGAGAAGCAATCCTCAACGTAGAGCTGGCCGCAGAAAACGAGGTACCACAGGCCGGCGACCGGGAGATGAGTGGTTCTGGAACCGTTCGAATCAACCCGGGTCTCGGCGAGGTCTGCCCCGAAATAGAGATAGACAAGCCGGAGGCGACGTCGATCAGGGCCGCTCACATCCACCGCGGTCCGGCCGGCAGCAACGGGCCCGTAGTCGTACCCTTCGAATCCGACGCGTCCGGCATCAGGGATGAGTGCGTTACTGCCGAGCTGTCGCTGCTGAACGAGATTCAGCGAGACCCCGCAGGCTTTTATGTCAACGTTCATACCGAGCAATACCCTGACGGCGCTATCCGCGGGCAGCTTTCTGGCTGAAGGGCCATGCGGTCCAGGGGTCATGGTGGAGCGCCGGGCCGGCAAAGGAACGGCCTAGGCGAAAAAGGGAGTGGGCCCGGCTGCCGGCCCAGCAGCCCACCCCTTCGGAGATACCATGGCCCCTGAGAAGCGGCCTGCCGGCTGAGAGCGGCCTGCCGGCCGGATGTCGGAAATCCGGAGGAAGGGAGTCGCCATGGCGGAGATCTTGATCCTCGGCGGAGGATTCGGCGGCCTGGCCGCCGCCCACGAGCTTGAGGCCGCGCTGCCGGATGCCCGGGTGACGTTGGTTGCGAACCGCACCAGCTTCTATATGGGTTTCGCCAAGCTCTGGGATCTTGCCGGGTTCCGGCCGCTCACCGGAGGCACGGTGGAGCTTGCCCGGTTGAAAGACCGCGGCGTCCGGTTTCTCCGGGCCGAGGTTTCGGCAATGGACCTTAAGCAGCGGACGATCTCGACGTCCGAGGGCACCCTGGGAGCAGACGCGATCCTTATCGCGCTGGGCGCCGACGCCAAGCCGGCCCATTTGGACCTGCTCGCCGGCGATCGAGCGTACGACCTTTACGATGGGGCTCAGCTGGCGGAAATTCACCGGGCGCTGGACGAGGTTGAGTCCGGGATGGTCCTGATCTCGATCCTCGGCATGCCGATCAAATGCCCACCCGCACCCTTCGAAGCGGCGCTGGTCGTCGACGAGGTGTTGAGGCGCCGGGGAGTCAGGGACGACGTCGGCGTGGCGATATCGACCCCGGCGCCGATGACCCTTCCGGTCGCCGGCGCCGGCGCAAGCGAGTTCGTGGCCCGGCACCTGATGGAGCGAGGCGTGCAACTGCTGACCGAGCATGCGCTGGCGGAGGTGGACTCCGGAGGAAGGGTTGCCCGCTTCGGGGGTGGAGATCAGCTCGAGTACAGCGTCCTGCTCGGTGTGCCGGCCAGCGTTGCTCCGCCGGTGGTCACCGGCGTGCCGGGCCTTGCCGGCCCCTCGGGCTGGATAGAGCCGGACCCGCGCACTCTGCGCACCTCATTCGACCGGGTCTACGCCGCCGGCGACTGCACCGCCATTCCTGCGGGAAAGGGCCAGTTGCCCAAGGCAGGGGTTTTTGCGGCAGCAGAGGGACGGGTCGCGGCACGAAACATCGCCGCGGACCTCACCGGCAGCCCTCCGGCGGAATTCGACGGCCGCGGGTTCTGCTTCCTGGAGCTTCCCGGCCAGAATGTGGCATACGTCGAGGGGGACTGGTACGCACCCGGAGGCCCACAGGTGCAGTTGACCGCAGCCGACCGGCGCAGCTTCGAGCGCAAGCAGGCGTACGAGCACGAGCTGTTGGAGCAGTGGTTCAAAGGCAGCTAGATACACGGTGAGGTCTGTCAGCCATTCGTAGGCCCGGCCCGATTGCAGAGATCCGTACTCCCTAAGAGAGGCAACACCGTCGGATGGTTTGGAGCCGCCACCTTTTGGCTACTAGTGAAGTGGCACACTGAGGAGGGCGGCTATGAGTTCGCAACCTTTGGATCTGGCGGCGCTGTTGCTGGCGCTCATGGGCATGTTGGGCGTCGCCTCGCCGCTCCCTCCGTCTGCCGTGCCGCCCGCTCCGGGTGCCATATCGTGTCCGTTGACCGGTGTCGAAGCCGGGGCAACCGACATCACCAGACCCGTTCATGCGGTAAAGATCGACAACCATCCGCGCGCCCGGCCCCAGACCGGCATGCAACAGGCCGACGTAGTGTACGAGGAGCTCGTCGAAGGGGGCATGACCCGTTTCCTGGTCGTCTTGCACTGCCAGACCGCCCCTCGGCTAGGACCGATCCGCAGCGCCAGGCTCGTCGATCCCGACCTGCTGGTTCTGTATTCGCCGGTGCTGTTCGGCTACTCGGGAGCGGCACCCCAGGTTCTGGCCAAGGTCCGCTCGACCGAGGGGGTGATCAATCTGGTGCACGGCGGCAACGGACCCGCATACCAGAGGGCGGGTGGAAGACCGGCGCCCCACAACCTGTACACCTCCAGCGATGCCTTGCTCGCTCGACCGGCGGCGCAGGGGGTCAAGGGTCCACCGAGGACCGGCTACACGTTCGACCCTGGTTTGCTCGCCCGTCCTTCGCCGGCCCCGTTGGGAAGCGGCGTCGATCTGTCCTACTCGAGTGCCGGCTCGGTCGGCTACACCTACGATGCCGCCTCCAAAAAGTACCTGAGGTCGCAGGGAGGCAGGCCTCATAGCGACGAGTCCGGTGCCCAGCTGAGCGCCACGAATGTTCTGGTTTTCAAGGTTCCGGTCCAGGTTGGCGGCGGGTCGCCCCACATCGAAGTCACCGGCGAAGGCGAGGCTACGGTGCTAAGGGGAGGCGAGGCGGTCCAGGGAACGTGGCGGCGTCCCGGTCTGGGTGAGCAGTTCAGTCTGACCGACGCGTCGGGCCAACCTATCAACCTGGCCCCGGGCAA
This sequence comes from Actinomycetota bacterium, assembly GCA_035540395.1. Lineage (GTDB taxonomy): Bacteria > Actinomycetota > CADDZG01 > JAHWKV01 > JAHWKV01 > JAJCYE01. Next base: position 658 of record DATLGP010000064.1, on the reverse strand, counting down.
CATCTGGATAAACCTGGTGCCTTCGGACAGGGCCGTAACCGTTCGGTAGCCGGGTGATCCCCAGCTTCCCCTCGCCCCGGCACCTGAAGCCACAGGTCCGCGCGTGGATAATTGGAGATCGCAAAGCTACTTGCGAACCGGCAGGCATAACCGATATGTGCTGGAACCGACCGGCGGGGACACATCCCGGTCCGGGTCCACCGGGAAGCTTCGCTTTCCGTCTTAGATGCCAGACACAAGAAAGGGGGATATTAATGGGCAAGGATGAGCAGAAGGGGATTGAGCAAGAAGTGGCCGTCGCTGATCATCCGGAGGAACTTGGCGCCGGTCTTGAACCGGACGAAGTTACCGAAAGTCTTAAGGGCATGCGGGAAGCGCCCGCAGGAGCAGCCGCGGAAGCCGGTGAGGGCGGGACCGACGACTCAGCAGCACGTTGATTTCGGACCGGGCGCGATCGGCGGCGGAAGCACCCCCCGCGGTGACGGCGTCGGCAAGCAGGTGCCCACCAGGTCGTACCGCCTCTCCGGCAGGGATACCTCTATCTCTGCCGCGGATGCCCGGTAGATCTTTGCCGGTCTTCCCGCTCCCGGGCCGGTGCGGCCGGGGGGACGGGCGTAATGAAAGCTGGTGGCAAGGTCGACGCCGGGAGCCGGACCGT